>NZ_QAIL01000345.1 GCF_003061025.1 Pedobacter sp. HMWF019
ATGGAGAGGCACTGTATTTTAAATATGTTTTCATCAGTATATATTAGTTACCTGTTATTTAATTTGTAATCAAGGAGTTTAATAGAATAACCACCTACCACACTGCGTGCCTGGAAGCCGACTTGTTTGCCATCTGTCGTTTCGTGCCAGTCACTCAAAGGCACCCGGCTTGAGGTTTCGGAAGCATATTTAAATACCGGATCGACGAGTTTATTAAAGTCTTCAGGGTTATCCGTAAGGGTTGCTGTCCAAAGAATCCAGTCTGATTTGGTATAGGTACGGCGACTGTCTAAAGGCAAACCAAATTCCCGTTGCTTAGTTAGGTAATAATTAATCTCTTTTTTATAAACTTCTTTTGGAAAAATATCCAGGTTCAATACTTTATCCCAAACCAGGTTATATTTCTGACTCCAGGTCCCCTTTCCATCGAAAGTTAAAGCATAGTGGTCTCCCGCATCAGCCATTTGCATCCATTTCTGCGCCATTTCTTTTGCCATATTGGTAGATTTGGAGGACTCTTCAGACTTACCCAACTTTTCAGCAAGCATACCATAACCGCCGATGGCCACAATTGCTTTAACAGATAAATTTGCGTTACGAGCCATGTGACCGGCAAAATCATCCGTACACAATTGGTTTGCTGGGTCCAGACCGGCTTTACTCAGATAATTTGCCCAGGTAGATAAAGTTTGCCAATGTTTTCTGGCATATTCCGCATTTCCCTCAGCTTTAGCAATTGCAGCTGTTAAAATCACCATGTTGCCAGCTTCTTCAACAGGCATATCTTCTCCGTAAGTTTGACCATTAGCCAGGGGGTAAGTGCCTAAATCATGAGAAGGAAAAGGCTTTTTCCATTTTCCACTTTCACTATAATAGAAAATACCGTTCAGCATACCTTTAAGGAGGTCTGGATTGTAGGCCAGGAATAAAGGCGCAGAAGGATAAGTCACATCTACGGTATTGATAGAACCGTTACTGAAATTCTCCTTAGAAAGGAACAGGATTTCTCCTTGAGGACTTTGTACTAATTTATGAGCTGAAATGGCTTGTCTATAAGCCAAATCTGAAAGTTCAGCATATTTTTCACCCCCGGCTTTTACATTTTCTGCATGGAACTTTTGGTTAAAAGCTTCACATTTCTTTAAAACTGCAGGATATTCCGTATTGGCTAAAGTTAATTGTTTGTCTATAGTTTGATTGTTGTTCCGATTCCACCATGGTCTGAGGTTTTCTCCAAAATACTGTACGGAGTAGATGTCATCATACCCCACCAAAATACGTTTTTCAATGGCTGAAACACCTACTTCATTAAAAGGCAGTACCGTTGAAAGACTCAGCTTCCTGCCTTCTGCAACAGCAGTACCAGTTTTTTTGCCTGCAACAAAATCAGCAACAGCATCGGCAGAAGGACTGATATATTGACGTGCATTTGCATTTTGAGGAACTGCAACATACATATATCCCCAGTTAATACGCACATCATCTCCAGATTTTTTTAAGATGGACTGTTCCTTTGTACCCGCTTTCAATATGGATAAAGCTCCAGCACTGTATTCTTTAGCCGTTACCTCTTCATATTCTGTATTGGTGGATAAAGCAGTAGATGCACCAAAATAAACTTCTGCAGCATGTTTTTTCCCGTCTTTTGCCTTTACTTTAAACGACACATAGGATACCGGACGAGACATTAAATCCAATTCGTTCATTAACAATGGTGAGGTAAAAGCAACATCAAGGTTTACGGCACCACAATCAAAAGTATAACTGGTTTGCGTTGCATTCAATTTCACGCTTGTTTGTTTGGCCGCCAATACGTTTTGCTCAGCTGCAACTGATTTTTCATAAACTAAACCAGCGTCCAACCACTGTCCGCCAACATTATTTCTTACATGAATAGCCAGTACATTTTTTCCCTTCTTTAATAATTTTTGATCTGTTGGAATATAAATGAATTTCCCATTAAAACACTTACAATCAAAGATCTGTATTCCATTCAAGTATACTTCTACATCATCGTCGTTCATTAATTTTAACTGTAAACCTTTAAAATCGGTTCTGTCCAGATTAAATGTTCGACGCGTCCACAAATCTTTACTCCTCCATTGTGTAGTCGCCGATCCATCGCCAAATGGTGCTGTACCTGTTTTCCAGCTACCATCGCTAAAGCCGGCCTGCTCCCAGCCTTTTACGGGTTCATTTTCGGTATACTGCACCTGATAGGCTTTTTCGTCTGATGCAGGCAAAGCTGTAACAAAATTTTGCTCCTGATTGCCTAAGAAACGGTATACTTTTCCATCTACCTTGATCAAACCTGTTAGGGCTTGGGCAGTACCGGTCCAATGTTTGGTTGGAGAAGCATTTAATTTGTCTGTAAAGGACCAAACGCTAAAATAGGGATCGTGCGTAATTAGCGGATAAGCCGGGGCTATCCGCTCTTGTGCAGATGCCTTTAGCAATAATGCCGCTAAGCTCACCGTAAGAATAAATTGTTTCATTCGTGTGTATTTATAAATAAATTTGGTGTGTGTTTCATTAAATTACGGTGCAAGTGGTAAATACAAATTATCGTGCACACTTTTCAGTTTTTCAACAGGCATTTTAATCACTTCTCTATCATAGGTCATTAAACCGTTCGTTTCCTGTTCAACATCGGTTGTTTGGGTATAAACCGCAGCGGATAATCCCTTTTGAATGAGATCCTGCATTTTTATCATAAATGAACTGTATTTATCCAGCATTTCGTCGGCAGTTTTAAAAGTCTGATAACCCCAGTTGTCTTTTGCTTTCCAGGTATGTCCTGGAATTGGTAGTCCTAAACCACCAAACTCACCTAGCACAATGGCATGTGTGGAAGCAAATATATCTGGTCTTGGCATTGCAGGGTCAGGATAATGGTGCAGATCCACCAAATCGCCAGCAATCACAAAATTACCGCCACTTGCACTGTTTACTAAACGGGAAGGGTCTTTCTGCTTAGTCCAATCGGCAATTTCTTTTGTTTTAAACTGCCCCCATGCTTCGTTAAAAGGAGTCCACACTACAATAGAAGGGAAATTATGCAGCTGATCTAGGATCACCTCCCATTCTTTACGGTACATGGCCTCAGATTCTGGTGTTCTGTTTTTATCGGTCCCACCCAAAAGTCCTGGGTTTGGTTGCCATTGATTACCTAAATCTCCGCTTGGCATATCCTGCCATACAAGCATACCTAATTTATCGCATTCATAATACCATCTTGCAGGTTCAATTTTAATGTGCTTCCTGATCATATTAAAACCCATTGCTTTGGTTTTAATAACATCAAAATTCAGAGCTTCATCTGTTGGGGCGGTATACAGTCCGTCAGGCCACCAGCCCTGATCTAAAGGGCCGTACTGAAAAACAAATTCGTTATTGAGCAGCATTCGCTGGATACCATTTTTATCTGCACCAATTGAAGATTTACGCATAGCAAAATAGCTTCCTGCTTCATCAATAATTTTTCCTTTGCGTATCAACGACACATTCAGATTATATAGGAATGGAGAAGATGGCGACCAGAGTTTAGGATTGGCAATAGCCAGTGAGGCTACCGCTCCTGGTTCGATATCCTGCTCTGCAATTTTGTTCTTGCCATCAAAAGCTGTAATCTTTAGCTGGTCACCTGCCTGCATACCCTCTACCTTTGCTGAAACCTCCAATGTTTTTGCATCGATATCTGGTGTTTGTTTTGTAGATACGATATGAGTTTTAGGAAGTGCTTCAATCCATACGGTTTGCCAGATACCAGTAACAGGAGTATACCATATTCCTTCTGGTTTTCTCTGTTGCTTTCCTCTTGGCTGAGGCCCTTCGTCTGTCGGGTCCCAAATTCTGACCTTGATCTCCTGTTTGGAGCCTTTTTTAAGGAGATTTGTAATGTTAAAGGTAAAAGCATCAAAGCCACCTTCATGCAATCCGGCACTTTTTCCATTCACAAAAACTTCTGCTTGCCAGTCTGCTGCGCCAAAATGAAGCATTATTTCTTTATGGTTCATAAAAGAAGGTATATCAATGATATGATTATACCACAGTACACTGTCCTTGCCGACTGTCCGGCCTACACCTGAAAGCGCGGATTCCACTGCAAAGGGAACTAAAATCTTTCCTTCGTAGGCAGATGGAGCAGATTGACTTTTAGGTACAATTGCATAATCCCACAAACCATTCAGACTTTTCCAGTTGCCATTACGTACCAGTTGAGGACGTGGATATTCAGATAATACATTTTTTGGATCTACTTTTTCCGCCCATGGCGAAACAATTCTGTCCTTAATCAATGCCCAAGGTTTTTGCTGTGCCCCAACGGCAGTGCAACTAAATATAAAAAGCAAAGTGCCAGAGAGAATTTTGTTCATGTAGTTTAAAATTTGGTTTCTCAAATATTGGATTTTTGGGCTTTGACTACTCTACGCATTTGTATCAAGTTTTCTTCAATTTGTCTCTATTTCAGGGAATCTTCTTTTATCCATTCTTCAATCTTGTTTACCAGATAGATTTCATCTGATGAACTTTAAGATTTTTGATCATCATGCTGGCATCGTCGGCCTGAAATCTAAGGGCTGTCATGTTTGCAGTCTGATCTAATTTTCTCACGATATAGTGCACTCCATCATTGATGAAAACTTCCATCACAGTTTTATCAATTAATATATCTATATCATTTTCTAACTTTGGAAAGTCCTTGGCCATCAAATTCACGATTTCTCTTCCCTGGTAAAACAATTTCAGAAACTGTGCTCTGCTAAAATCAGCTCTAAAGGTGATGTGAAGAGGCCCTGGTTTTATAGCCTCCAGCTGTTGATTGGCTTTCTCCCAGCTTAAAGAGGCCCATGTTCTGGAAGAGGCATGAAGATTTTCAATTTCCTTAATTGGACTGGCCATCAACCTCAGACCACTTTTTGTCAATTTCAATTTAAACTCTGTTGGAAACAGCATCATCTGAGTAAAAGGCATACCGGCGTGTTCAATCCGACCCCATGCAATTTGGATCCTGCGATCTGAAGGCATATTTCCAAACGATTCTGCCGCATATAAAAAGTCGTGGGCTCCTTCTGCATATTTCAATCTGCTGCTTTCCGGATGGAAAACCTGACCATCAAAAGTGCCAATAAAATAATCTGAACTTGCTCCATGAAGTATCCATTTCTTTTCATTTGGATTGCCTTCTACTGCCAGTTCAAAGAAATCAGGACATTCATGTAATCCTGAAAAATGACTTTCTTTTGTCCACTTCTTCATGTCCTTCGAATTGTAAAAAGACATACCGTCAATTTCGAAAAGCACCATTACCCAAATCTTTGCCTGATTGTAATAGAAGACTTTAGGGTCCCGGGTGTCATTGCTCCGCACTTCCTGGTTACTATCTATGACCGGATTACCACTGTAACGGGTAAAAGTTTTACCTTGATCAAGACTATAGGCAATACATTGCACTTGTTTCCCCGACAATCGGTCGAATGCCGTATAATACAGGACCATTGCGTCTTTGCCCCATCCGCCGTCGTTATGATGATCTATTACTGCTGTACCTGACCATGGGGACCCCAGACTATCCAGCATTAAGGCTGGGGAAAGTTCTTTCCAATGGAGCATATCTTTACTGGTTGCATGCCCCCAGTACATAAAACCCGTATTCCAGGAGTTACCAAAGGGGAAGGCCTGCCAGAACAAATGAAATGTATTGTTAAAAAAAATGGGGCCATTGATATCATTACTCCAGCCTCGCTTCACTGTAAAATGAAATTGCGGCCGGTTACTTTCCTTATACAAACTATCTGTCCCGTTAATTTGATTATCCTGATAAATACGGCTTAGTGCGGCAACATTTGCCGGACAGGAAAGTGTGATAGTTTGCCCAAGGAATTCCGTGACATTTACAAAAATCCAGTAATCAACTGTACCCTCTGCCAGCTGAACAGGAAATTCCCTTTGACTTTTACCTGTGATTTTAACCAGTTTCATCCTGGCACTATTTCCTACAGGTATATTTAGATAGGGTTTAGTGATTCTGATCTGCAAGTCTGTTGCAAATAAATTACCCGCCTGGCCACACATTACCAGAATAAAAAAAAGACAACACTTACAGACAGTACATCTACTTAACCTGCCAGCTGGCAAAGGTTGATTGATCATTGTTACAGTATATTTGGTTAGGTTGTAACAAATCAAGGACATTCGTACCGGGCTGCAAAGTATTAACGTCTCAATGTTTCAACATTTAGTCTCAATCTTTATTCCGAATCAAAACAACGTATTTGTTTAATATATTTGAAACATAGACCATTTATAAACCATTGAGAATATTTATCCTTATCTTTTTTCTGCTGACTGCAAAGATGCTGCATGCCCAGTCCTACTATTTCAAGCACTATCAGGTGGAGAATGGGCTATCCAACAACACTGTTTTTTGTAGCGCACAGGACCATAATGGTTTTATGTGGTTTGGCACAAAAGATGGTTTGAACAGGTTTGATGGCTATTCCTTTAAAACTTACAGACACGATGTAAGCAATCCAAAAAGCTTAGGAAGTGACAAGATACACTCTTTACTGAGCGACAACAAAGTCGGTATATGGGTAGGTACGGACCTGGGCCTCTACAAATATGATCCGGTAAAAGAGGAATTCAATAGTGTAGAATTGACCAAAGGAATGACGATGAGTGTACTCCAGATGGATCATAGCGGTTTGATCTGGATACTTTCCGGAGGCAAAATATATCAGTATAATCCCATTAAAAACAGGCTCAGGATTGTACAGATGGAAGATTCCTTTTCTCCAACTCATCTCTTTTGCCGTCTTAATGGCGAAATGATCATTACTGGCCCAGATGCACAGATAGCAGTTTACAATCCAACAACCCGAGCTTTTGAAACCCGATATATCTTAGATAAGACCCATCCATCCAGCATTGGATGGATTTCTGCAATCAGTGAAACCACGGATGGACAACTGCTGATCGGTACAACTAACCAGGGTTTAAAGTTATTTAACCTGAAAACACACCTTTTAAAAGACCTTGCCACACTGAATACAGATAAGACACATATTTATGTAAGGGATATCAAAGCATCAGCAAACGAGGAATTCTGGATTGGTACAGAATCTGGTCTTTATATTTACCGTCATAAGGACAATAGCATTACTCATTTGCAAAAACAAGTTGGGAATCCCTATGCCTTATCAGACAATGCCATCTATACGCTTTGCGCCGATCGTGAAGGAGGCATATGGGCCGGCACCTATTTTGGTGGTGTCAATTACTACTCTCCTTTCGCATCCGTATTCACCAAATACTTTCCGGGCCTCCAAAAAAACGCTATCAGCGGAAGTGCTATCCGGGAAATTTGCAAGGATAAGAATGGAAATTTCTGGATTGGTACAGAAGATGCCGGGTTGAACAAGCTAGATCCCAAAACAGGTCTCTTTACTTCCTATTTTCCAAATGGCCAAAAGTACAGTATTGCACATTCCAACGTCCATGCTTTACTACCTAATGGCAATCAGCTTTGGATCGGTACTTTTGAACATGGCCTGGATATTATGAACATCAACACCGGGCTGATCACCAAACACTACCATGCAGGAAGGGGTAATTCTTTAAAGTCTAATTTTATATTGTGCCTTTATAAAACCAGACAAGGCATTATTCTGGTGGCCACAACTTCAGGTTTGTATAGCTACAACGTTAAAAATGATGACTTTGACCTGGTTCCAGGCTTACCTGTATCTTTCTACAACAATATTATTCAAGACAGTGAGGGTAGTATCTGGGCAGGCACTTATAATAGTGGTCTGTTTAATTTCAAACTCGGAGATAGTACGTTCAGGCATTTCATATCAAAAGAAAATGATAAAACCTCCTTGCGCAACAATACAGTGAACGGAATTTTTGAAGATAGCCGTAAAAATATCTGGGTAGCTACGGATGGTGGCGGACTGGCTCTCTTTAATGAAAAAACATCCACCTTTAAATCATTTACTGTAAGAGATGGTTTTCCAAGCAACTTTCCATTCCGGATCCAGGAAGACAACAGTCGTAATTTATGGATCAGCAGTACAGCAGGCATCCTGCGTTTCAACCCTCAAACGAAGGTAGTTAAGGCCTATACCCGAGAAGATGGCCTCCTAACTGATCAATTCAATTACAATTCTTCATTTAAAGATAGTGATGGACGACTTTATTTTGGAAGCGTAAAGGGCATGATCAGCTTCCTTCCAGAACAGCTAAATACAACAACCGCTACTGCCCAGGTTTTTCTGACTGGCTTCCAGATCGATAATACGGAAAACCAGGTTCAACTGTCGAGGTCAATATCGGGCAAGTCCATGCTCTATACTAAAGAGATCACCTTACAGCACAATCAGTCTTCTTTTAGTATTGATTTTGCTGCCCTGAGTTATATTGCTCCGGAAATGACCGAATATGCCTATAAAATGAAAGGCCTGTATAACAACTGGGAATACCTAAAAACAAACAGAAAGGTATATTTCACGAAACTCGCTCCGGGAAAATATGTATTTGAAGCCAAATCTATGATTAGTGGCAGTAAACTTTGGAGCACAAACAACGTCCAGCTTCACATTACTATACTCCCTCCTTTCTGGAAGACACCTCAGGCTTATCTGTTTTATGCCATCGTAATTATTGGACTGGTTTCAATACTGGTTTGGGAATACCACAAAAGAACAGAAAGCAGGAACAAAAGAAGAATGGAAATCTTTGAGCACAAAAAGGAAAAGGAGATTTATCAGGCCAAAATAGAATTTTTCACTAATGTAGCGCATGAGATCCGTACTCCGCTCACACTCATTAAAGGCCCTATGGAAAAACTGCTCAAATTATCGAAAGAAGTACACTCTGATCCAATAGAAAAAAATCTGCGGATCATGGACCGTAATACAGAACGTTTACTTAACCTCACCAATCAATTACTGGATTTTAGAAAAACAGAAATTTCTGGCTTTTCGCTTAACTTTGTGAAAGCCAACATCTCAGATTTGCTTCACGATGTCAACCTGCAATTCCAGTTTGCGGCAGAACAAAAACAGCTTCGCTACGAATTGATCCTTCCAGAAAAGGATCTGTTTGCTTATATAGATCTGGAAGCTTTCTATAAGATTATGAGCAATTTGATAGACAATGCTATTAAATACGGCAAATCTCTTATACAGGTCAAACTTATTGTTGAGGAACAAAAGGATGAGTTTACTGTTCTGGTTAAGAATGATGGAAGTAAAATCAATATCGAATTGAAAGATAAGATCTTTGAGCCTTTTTTCAGGGCCAGAGAGACTGAGATGAAACAGGGAACGGGCATTGGGTTGTCTATTTCCAAATCACTGACAGAGCTGCACAAAGGCCAGCTGAAGCTGGCAGAAAGTGAGAACGCTTATAATGTATTTGTTGCACGCTTCCCTATTCATCAAACTATGGAATTTAATTTAGAAGGAAAATGGAAAAAGAAATAAGCTTTGTAAATGAACCAGCGGTTGATGAGAAACCTGTTGTTCTTCTTGTGGACGACAATGAAGATATCCTGGATTTTATCTCAGACGATCTGAGTGAGAAATTTCAGGTACTGGTGGCTGTTAATGGCAAAGATGGGCTATTGCTATTAGAACAGGAAATTGTGCACCTGGTGATCAGCGACGTAATGATGCCTGAAATGGATGGCTTTGAATTTTGCAAGAGAATTAAATCCAGCATTGAATTTAGCCATATCCCAGTGATCTTGCTTACTGCAAAAAATACGATGCAGTCTAAAATTGAAGGTCTGGAACTGGGTGCAGATGTGTATATGGAAAAGCCATTTTCTCCGGAGTTTTTACAAGTTCAGGCCTCGAGCCTCATTGCTAACCGCAACAAGATCAAAGCTTATTTTTCCAGTTCCCCTCTCCTTCACATCAAAAGCATTGCCTATTCCAAAGCAGATGAACAGTTCCTCGAGAAAATCCAAAGCATTATTGTACAGAATATTCAAAATCAACAGTTGGACGTAGAACACCTTGCCGAAAACATGAATATGAGCCGTCCAACTTTGTATAGAAAAATCAAATCTATTTCTAACCTTTCTCCTAATGAGTTGATTAACCTTGCCCGCTTAAAAAGGGCAGCGGAATTACTCAGCGAAGGAACTTTAAAGATTTATGAAATCTCAGAAATGGTGGGTTATAGTTCCCAAACTCATTTTGGAAGGGTATTTCTAAAACAGTTTGGCATGTCGCCAACAGATTACCTGAACAACAGACTGGCTGAAAAAAAGAAATAAATTTATTCGCCAGACACAGATATTCTATCCTTTCGTTCTCTAAAGGTGAGAAGGAGAATTGTGAGTAATATAAAGGTGGTACCCATCCAGTCAAAACGACCAAAAGATACGTTCAACCAAACTACCGCAATGAGCGCAGCAGAAAGTGGTTCTGCACAAGCGAGCAAACTACTTGTTCCGGCACCAATCAATTTTACTGCAGTCAGATAAGCATAAAAAGCAACCAGACTACCCAATAATATAATAAAAGCTGTGCAAAGATACGTATAAGCATCCCATCTCCCCTCTATTGCCCAGGGCGCATGAAGAAAACTCGAAAACACGCCTCCGATAAGCATAGACCAACCAATGACTACTGTTGTATTATAGCGTTTTAACAGTGCGATGGGCTGGATAGAATGAATGGCCAGGGTAATTGCAGCAAGCAGTCCCCAGATCAGGGCTGGTTTGGAAATAGATAGATACCCGATCTGTCCATGCGTAACCAGTAAAAATGTACCTGTTAAAGCAAATACAATAGCAACAAGTTCTATAAAAGTAGGCAGACGTCTTAACTTTATAGTATAATAAATTGCAATCAGTACAGGCCCCAGATACTGAAGTACAGTAGCGGTAGCTGCATTAGAATATTTAATTGTTGCAAAATAAGTGTACTGAACCGCTACCATTCCGAAAATGGTAAACAATAATAGCTGAGCTGCGTCTCTTCTGTTCTTCCAGATCTGCAACAAATCAGGCAGCCTTATAATCCTTGCATACAACACCAGGATCAGCCCTGAAACCAATAGCCTCATGGTAAGCAGCCATTCTATATTAACAGATCGGTGAACAAAGAGAAATTGACAACAAGCGCCTGAAACACCCCATAATAATGCGGCAAGGAAAGCCAGCAAACAGCCTTTTAATTTATTATTTTCCATTTTTGTTGATGATCTCTGTTAAGGCAACATAATAATTCTGGAATGCTTTCGAATCTGTATTCAGGAACAAATAGGGTTCAATGAGTTCCAGCTCCATCAAATACAATTCGCCATTCCGATAGACACCATCTACCCTTGCATACAAGGTGTCTATTGCGAATTTTTCCACATAAAGTCCTGCAGATTTAATTTGCTCCGGAGTGGCGGCTACTTTACTGATCGTTCCACCATGATAATGTTGTACTCTAAAATCTCCTTTAGCTGGCTGTTTTAATAAACTATGGCTAAATTTCCCGTTAAAGAACAAATATGACCATTCTCCATCCGCTATTTCTGGCATAAACGGCTGAGCCATATAACTCTCTTCTTTAAGAAGCTCAAATACCTTGTCTCTATAGGTTTCTATTGCATCAATAGGAATGCTCAATGTATTTTTTGCACCTGCGCTGACGCACGGCTTAATAATCAGCTGTTCTGTTTTCAGTTTCAAAAACAGACCTGAGATATCTGGTGTTGTGCCTTTTTCCAAAAACAGCGTTGGGATCACATTTAGTCCAGCATCTGCGATCTCTTTTAGGTAATGTTTATCACTGTTCCATCTTACAATATCTGTTGAATTCAGCAGTTGAACATCCAGTGCTTTGATCCGCTCCAGCCACCAATAAAATTCGTAAATTTGCTCATGGTAATCCCATGGAGATTTGATGATGGCCAAATCATATTGTGCCCATTCTACTCCCGGATCATTCCAAATTTCCTGCTCAATATGAATTCCTTTTTGTTTTAAAAAGCGCAAAAGTTCAGCATCTTCATCATAAGCTGTTCCAGAAGTATATTTTTCCTGCATCTGGTAAGTTATATAAGCTAATTTCATTTTGATAAATAGGTTAACGTCTAAAATGCCATTGGACACATCGCAAAAGTATTTTAAATTTGGTTCTATTAAAAGAACCATTATTGTATTTTAAGTAGAACCAATATTCCAACGTTATGACCAAAACAGCTCCTGAAATCCTGATGACTTTTATTAAACTGGAGAAAACATCCAGAACGCCGCTCTACATCCAGTTATATGAAGAGATCAGCAAAGGAATTTTAAATGGAATGCTTAAAGCAGGAGACCGGATGCCTGCCACCCGTTTATTGGCCAAGGAGTTTGGTATTGCCAGAAACTGTGTTATACATGCCTATGAGCAGCTAAGTATAGAGGGTTATATCTGCAGTCAAACCGGCGCGGGCACCTATGTAACGCAGATACCTGATAAACCTCAAACAAAAACTAATTATTATCGACAGCAAGAAATCATATCAATAAGCACGAACGAGTTACCTCACGCAAAGTTTGCTATGCAAGATTGTAACCGGGAATCGTTTATCCCATTTCAGGCCTCTGTACCCTTCTTACCTGATTTTCCATTTAAGACTTGGGGCAAAATTGCTGCAGATATCTACCGCAATATCCATCAGTATTATCTTGGTTATGACCACGGCCAGGGGTATCTACCTTTAAGGACAGCCATCTCTGATTATCTGAGAATCAACAGGTCTATCAATTGCGGACCAGAGCAAATTGTAGTGGTGAACGGCTCCAGGCAAGCGATACATTTAATTGCGGAGTTGTTTGTAAAAAAAAACAGTCAATGCTGGATGGAAGACCCTGGTTATAATGGTGCAAAAACAGCCCTGGCTAAATTTGGCGCTGAAATCTGTCCTATTCCTATACAAAACAAAGGTATTGATCTGGACTATGCCATAACACACTATCCCAACGCAAAACTGGCCTATATAACTCCATCCCATCAATTTCCGATGGGCATTACTATGCCGCTTGACGAACGGTTAAAATTATTAAACTATGCCAGAAAGCACCAAATGGTCATTATAGAAGACGATTATGATAGTGAATTTCGCTATGATGGACGTCCGTTCGCAGCACTTAAAGGAATTGATACACATGGAAATGTAATGTATATTGGCACCTTTAGTAAAATCCTGTTTCCGGCTTTAAGAATTGGCTATATGGTTTTGCCCAACCAGGAGTTAGCAGAAAAGTTCACTTTAATTAAAGCAATTACGGATCGTCAAAATCCAGTTATAGATCAGGCTATTTTAGCAGAGTTTATCCGTGAGGGTCATTTGAACCGACATTTACGCAAAATGCGCTTGCTCTATAAAAAGAACCAGGACGATCTGATCCTGCTGCTCAAAACTTATCTTGGAAACAAAATTGATATATCTAAAGTTGAAGCAGGGATGCATTTTGTACTTACATTTAAAAATGCCCTACACGCGGAACAAATTAAATTTCAGGGAAAGCAAAAAGGCCTTATTCTATATCCAATTGATCATTTATCTCTACAGTTTCATTATCCTAACAGCTTTCTTATCGGCTTTACTGGTTTCAGCTTTTCCCAAATGGAAGCAGGTGTGAAACTCATTAAGGGAATTATAGAGAACGAGTTATCTTTTGGTCAAAGCAATCTTTAAACCCATTAAAACAAAAGCTAGTCCAGATGCTTTATTCAACATTTTACCCATGGCCGGATTTTCTGTGATAGATCTGGAAAAGTAAGCTGCAAATAAGGAAAGCAGAAAAAACCACAGGGAACCTAAAACAGCACAGGTTAAGCCCAAAATAATAAAGGGTACAGGGCTGCTACTGAGTTCTGGTTTGATGAATTGAGGGAAAAATGCCAAAAAGAACAAAGCAACCTTTGGGTTCAGGATATTGGTAAAAAACCCGGAGATAAAGTTCTGCTTATTGGAGTTTCCTGGTTTAATCTCCGCATCCATATTAATCAGGCTATCTTTGGAGATCAGTTTCGAGATTCCAAGATAGAGCAGATAAGCGGCTCCCAAATATTTTATAACCATAAAAGCCATTGCAGATTTGGCTACGATTAGGGAAAGGCCTAGCGCAGCAAACATAGTATGTCCTAAAACACCCGTGTTTAAACCTAGTGTTGAGTAAATACCTGCTTTTCTTCCTTCTCCAATAGATTTATTCAGAACAAATATGGTGTCCATTCCAGGAGTAATAATAAAAACAAAAGCAGTAAGGATGAAGGTTAAATAATTGACGATACCCATATGAAGGTGCAAAGTTAATAAATTGTACAAACGGAATGAACAATTCTCAAACAATAACATTTCTTTTCCGTTCTTAATAGTACAATTCTAATCATCAAAGCAAATTAATAAACAACAAATATGGAAGCATTCAACATCAAGATCAACAGTGACATATACGGAGTAAGGCTTAAAAGTCAAAAACCATTAAGGATCAATGTAATCTGCCAGCATGTCGGATACGAGATTGGCAGGGATTTCTTTGGTAAATGGTATGACAACTCACGCATGTCTGCACTCGAAGATGTTATTATTGAAGAAATTGGTAATTCAGTGGAAGCAAGAGGTCTTTAGATCGATTTTGCTGTTTCATTCTTTTACTTATACATCAAACATTATAAATATGATCGATAAAAATAGAAAACAAAATAACTAATAAATATAGCAATCAATATTTTACATCTAATTATTTTAGCATTTGTGATTTTAATCTATATTTGCCTCAGATATTTAAAATTTTATCGACATGTATAGAAGCATTGAAGATTTCATCAAGG
>NZ_QAIL01000346.1:0-503 GCF_003061025.1 Pedobacter sp. HMWF019
GTTTTCTAACCATGATCATTTAATTATTGACGAAATGATGCTTTTCCTTTTTCAATAATTTCCAAATAAAAATAGGATTATGAAAAAGAGAAAAGCAAAAAGAACTAAGTCAGTTACTGATATTGAACTTCAAATTGGCAATGCAGTCAGCGATTCTGAAAAAAGAAAACCGAAGCTTTACTGAATTTAATTGCAAAAATTATCTACGATGCAATTCTAAGGGAAATTTATTCAAAAGATGAACCGTCAGAATAGAGTATTTGTTTGATAGTCAGTTAATTGTGTTAAAATTGAAAGAGGAGTCAAGAAGCAGGAGGGGAGTCGAACCCTTATCTAGCTTTGATTTTTAGTAGCTTTCTAATAATAATGAGTTATTTGGTTCTGCTACATGGTTTTAACAGAAAAAGGGACCAAATCTTTCGACTGGCCCCTTTTCATTAAATTAACGCTCTCGATGTAAACGTATAAAATTTTTCGGATATTTTTTTCATCAATTTTTTGAT
>NZ_QAIL01000346.1:513-1973 GCF_003061025.1 Pedobacter sp. HMWF019
CTATTTGGATACGGATTTTTTTTACGAAGGAAAGAGAGACCTCTGCGGCCTTTGATGCTTGTTCATCTGAAAATCCAAAAGCAATGATGAGGTTTTTCACAAAGTGTTCTCGTTCCTCTAGCTTAGTTTTCTTTGTGCCAATTTCAATTCCCTCTTCAATATTGAGCATTTTTTCTGTTTCTATAATTCCCATGGTGATTTTTTCTCCTGTTAGGGTTCTTACTTGTTGATCAAATTTAGTATTTAATTCTTCATCTTCAATGTGTATCATGTTCTTTAAGAAAAGAATAAATCTGGTGATGCCTTGTTGTGTATAGTTTCCATTGGCGGTTAGTTTTTCTATTATTTTTATCCTGGTGTTATGTAATTCAACTGGTGTAAGTTTTTTACTGAGGACTTCTTTTTGTGCGACCAGGACAACGAGTGCGAAGGGATTGTCGAATTGAAGGAGTTGTTCTTCTGTGTGCTGGAAAATCTGGTAGTATTTGTATTTGAAAGAAAGCTCTGTTCCCAGCATATTATATTGGTATTTGTCTGGACGTTTCTGGCCGGGTACGCCTGTAAATATGGTGTGAGAAACAATGGGGTGGTCGTAGCGGTCGGTGAGTCTATACCAGTATTTAAATACTCTGGATGGGAATTTGGGGTTGGTTTTAGTCTGGATTTCTAAATGTAACATGAAGAGTTCTTGTTTTCCGGTGCGGAGGTATATTTTGGCGAGCATGTCTGCGTTTCTTGTTCCGCCTTTTTTATTCCGGTCCGGAGATATCTCCAGCAGTTCTTTATCCATGAAGTGGATAGGCTTTTCCAGATCAAAGATCTGATCTGCGCTTTTGTACAGAAAGCGCAGCATGTCGCAGAAATAATCTTCAAATGCACTTTTGAAAAAGATGTCGTTCTTTTTCTGGATTGGTTTTTTGTTGTTCTTTTGCGCTGGCCTGTTGGTCCGTTTTTCTGCTGTCCTCATTTATGCTAATGTAGATGTGATATTTCTAAATAAAAAATAATCAAAAAACATTTCGAAAATAAATTTATTTAGGAGAATTATGGGTCGGGGTTTACCCAGGTCAGGGAGACGAAGGGAGCTGATCAAAGTAGCTCCGTTAACATTGTGTTCTTCTTATTTTATATTAGATTAGGGGGCTTAAAAATTGAATATTTATTTTCAGCTCAATAATGGAGATATGAACAGCTTAGTTAAATTTTGTGCGGGTATTGTATTGTTTATTATGGCTTATGTATTCTATCGCGAGGTTAGGGGTAAAAAACCATTAAGACCGGGTGATAACCGATTCTTTATTGAAGATGAAAATAGAATATCAGCTACTGATTATTACAGAACTTGGCGTCTGGTGATTGTCTTTGTCATCGGAGGGATAACTTTTATCGTTTATTCACTCGAATCTTAGTGTCAGCCTAGTTTCGGGGGGTGAAAATATGTTTTCTGATCGCGCTGAACC
>NZ_QAIL01000347.1 GCF_003061025.1 Pedobacter sp. HMWF019
ATTTAATTTATTTCAACTCTATTAAAATTGGTTTTCTTGTCATTAGACTGTCTACCGTCTTCTGTTCCTCAGGTGTCAGCAATCCTGGTCCCGGTGTTTTGATTTTTGTATCATATGCCAATCCATCATCTAATCCACGTCTTTCAGCACTTATACCCCTCGTCATCCATATTGGGGCTGGCTTGTCCTTCAGATAGTGGTCAAAGAACTGCATCATACGAGTACTAAAGTCCTTAGCCTCCTTACCCCAAACACCGTGATTCCCCTCAGAATAAGCTAACAGCCAGCTTCTTTTTCCTAATCGTCGAAGTCCCGTAAAAAATTCTATAGCATCTTCATAAGGACATGCGCTGTCTTTTTTAGTATGCATGATTAACAGTGGTGTGGTTATTTTGTCCAATTGGAAAATTGGCGAGTTCTTAATATAGGCATCAGGAATTTCCCAAATAGTTTTCCCCATTCTTATTTGCCCCGCCTCGTACAAACTCCTGTACGAAGCCCCACTTGGAGATAACCTTCCATAACTACCAATCCAATCAGCAATACCTGATGCGGAACAAGCAGCGGAAAATAGATTCGTATGTGTTACGAGATAATTAGTTTGGATACCTCCCCAACTACAACCTTGAATACCCATCTTCCTTGGATTCACAAAAGGCAAAGTACTGACATATTTAGCCGCCGAAACTACTGAATTGTAAGTCCCTTGCATTGGATCCCCTATCTTATAAATGATGTCAGGTATAAAGATTAAATACCCATTGTTTACATATGTTGGTATATCAATGTTGCAGCAACCAGATAAAGGTTCAGGTTTTATATAAGCATTTAAATTATTTGATTTAGTTTCGTAATAATGAAAAATAACTGGATATTTTTTTGTTGGATCAAAATCTTCTGGTTTATATAGAATTCCTTGCAGATTCCTTCCATCCAGAGACGTCCAAGTATGTAACTCACTCGTATACCAATTATATTCACGCTCCGGATGTAGATTACTTAAAGCCCTAAAAGTTTTAAAATCTTTTGTACTAAAATAGTTCGGTGCCTCTTTTGCGCTCATGCGACTTACTATATAAATCTTTGCGTTTTTTGCCTTTATTGGTACCCAACCACCATCATCAATCACAACTCCATGAGGACCAGAACAATAAAGGTAATTCCCTATACTCAGCAATTCGATTTTTTTCACTTTTTCAAGTCCTATGCTATAAAATCCATTTTGTTTTGATTTTAGATTAAATGCTGTCAATATGATTTTTTGATCTTTTCTTAATAAGCATGGGTTACCCTGCCCAAATATAATATTGAAAACAAAATCATGTTTTCTACCGTATCCTGCTGTCAAATTTACAGGAGTTTTCTGCCCAGATAGATCCATTTTCCAGATATCATAACTATCATAGAAAAGTACACTTTCATCATCATCTAACCAGCCAGCAATTGCAGCCCTTACTAAACCTTGTTCATTACCGCTTTCTAAAAATGCATTGGATATCACATGGCTTAGTTTTGTTTGCGTATTATAGCTTATGTAGCTATGTTGTTCCGGATCAAAGTAGACTATATATTTACCGTTGGGAGATATTCCTTCAGGCCTATATTTTAATGGTATTCTTCTTCCGCTTTTTAGAAAAATCAGATCAAAGCGATTACCAAAAAAACCATCTATAAGCTCACTATCATGATATAAAATTCTAATTGTATCAGATGATTCATCCTTAAATATATTAGATCCTAAATGCTCAAACTCACTTTCTAATCGGATAATTTTACCATTTGTCAAATTTATAACAGCTGCATAGACTCGACTTTCAATCTCACTCTCTTGTTGCGTTTGTAGTTTATGGTCTAGGTAGCTCCAAATTTCAATCAAACCTGGTTTTGGTTTTATTTTTTTTTCTCCCTTTAACTCTATAAAAAGCATGTCTCCGTCATTACTAAACTGCTTAATTCTTTCGAATATCAATCCTGAATCTAAATGTGTCATTTGTTGATTGATTAGACAATTAAGTTTCTCTGAAGTCATATCATAAGTAAATAAACCAATTTCCGAAGTAAATGCCAGTTTATGATGTTTAAGATCTAATAAGATATCTTTTGCTTTTACTCCTTCCCAAATCAATGTACTTTTCCCCGTAGGTAAGTCGATCCATTTTAATTCCTGTAAATTTCTATCACCATTTTTCTTTTCAGTTTGCAGAATGACTGTTTTACCATCATCGCCCATGACTTTGCTAATTAATCGGTTATAAGTATATTTCTTATGAGTTTTTAGGTTTTGAAAGATTAATTGCTTTTTATTTTTTTCAAATTGATAGGCAATCCATTCACTTACTTCATTTTGACACATGGTAAATGAACCTACATTAGGTATGTATTGAACTAAACTCTTACCTAATGGAACAATCACTAAACTATCATTTGAATTAAGGAATACAGCGTAGTCACCTTCTTTACTAATTAAAGGAGAAGCAGGGATACCTTTGAATTTTCTTTTCCAGTTATTTTCGGTAG
>NZ_QAIL01000037.1 GCF_003061025.1 Pedobacter sp. HMWF019
CATCAATTGTACCTTGAATCTTTCCCCCAACTGGAAAAAGCCGTAAGTATGTATATTAAAGCAGGCTTTATTCACCTGGAGCACGCACTTGGAAATTCAGGGCATCACGCCTGCACCATCTGGATGATCAAAGATCTGGATTCCACTTTTCTATATTAAAGTGATTCTGTATTTTAGGAGCTTAATTAACTTAAATGAAAGATATATTCAGAAGATCAACTTATGCCTGTATGTTATTTGTACTGGCAGCAAGCAGCGTTATGGCGCAAACCGAGTCTCAAACTCCGGCTAAAACCGAGTCTGTTTACCGTGCTTCTGCAACAAAAATCAATGCATTGGTACACACCAAGCTGGATGTTAGATTTGATTATTCCAAACGCTATTTATTCGGCAAAGAATGGCTAACCTTAAAACCTTATGCTTATTCTACAGATTCTTTAACACTGGATGCTAAAGGCATGGATATTAAAACCATTGCCATAGTTAACGGTAAAGAACTACAAAAATTAAAATATGTCTACGATAATGAACAGCTGAAGATCCAGCTTGGAAAAACTTATCCTGCCGGTCAGAACTACACCATATTCATTGAATATACAGCCAAGCCTGATGAACTTAAAGCCAAAGGCAGCGCCGCGATTACAGATGCAAAAGGACTTTATTTTATCAATCCTGACAGTACCATAAAAGGTAAACCCGTACAAATCTGGACCCAGGGAGAAACAGAATCTTCATCTGCATGGTTTCCTACCATCGACAAACCGAATCAGAAAACTACTGCAGAAATCAGTATGACTGTACCAGCCAAATATGTGACCCTGTCTAACGGAAAATTGACAACCCAAATCAAAAACACTAATGGTACACGAACAGATACCTGGAAAATGGATCTTCCACACTCCCCTTACCTGTTTATGATGGCTGTAGGAGATTTCAAAATCTATAAAGACAAATGGAAGGATAAAGAGGTCAACTATTATCTTGAACCTGCCTACGCCCCTTTCGCCAAACAAATCTTTGGTTTGACGCCTCAAATGATTGATTTTTATTCCAATACATTAGGAATTGATTTCCCATGGAACAAATACAGTCAGATTGTCGTACGTGATTATGTGAGCGGGGCTATGGAAAATACATCAGCTACGCTCCATGGAGAGTACGTTCAGCGTACACAACGCGAAATCCTGGACGACTATTACGGACAAGCAGAAAGCACCATTGCACACGAATTGTTCCACCAGTGGTTTGGGGATTATGTGACCGCAGAAAGCTGGAGTAACCTCACCGTTAATGAATCTTTTGCTAATTATAGCGAAGTCCTGTGGGCGGAACATAAGTATGGTAAAGACGAAGGGGACGCCCACAACTATAAAGACATGGCCAATTACCTGGGCTCTAAGAATGATGCGCTTAAGAACCTCGTTCGTTTCCACTATGCAGACAAAGAAGAAGTTTTTGACTTGGTTTCCTATCAAAAAGGCGGCCGCATCCTGAACATGATGCGTAATTATCTTGGTGACAAGGTATTTTTCAAAGGTTTAAACATCTATTTAAAACAAAATGCCTTTAAAAATGGCGAAGCACACCAGCTCCGTTTGGCTATGGAAGAGGCTAGCGGACAGGATATGAACTGGTTCTTCAACCAGTGGTATTTTAGTGCTGGCCACCCCTTGTTAACCATAGATTATGCATGGGATGAGGCTTCTAAAACAGAAAAAGTAACCCTGAAACAAACACAAGGCGGCATACCTTTCATCCTGCCTATGGCGGTTGAGGTCTATTCCGGAGCGGCAAAAAAGCGCTTTCAAATTACGATGAAAGACGCTGAGCAAACCTTCACCTTCCCTGCAGCTGCTAAACCTGATCTGGTCAACGTAGATGCAGACAAGGTTCTACTCGCCGTAAAAACAGATCATAAATCTCTGAGTGAATATGCATTTCAATATGCACATGCTCCACTATATGCAGACAGATTAGAAGCCATTATTGCTGCAGACAAAAACAAGAAAGATCCAAATGCAGCTCAAATTCTACTCGCAGCTTTAAATGACAAGTATTATGGTCTTCGCCTGGAGGCTCTGGAAGCCACTGACCTAACTGACCCGGAAACTGTTAAAGCAGCATTACCTCTGATCCAGAAACTAGCTGCTTCAGATCCGAACACATTGGTACAGGCAGCAGCCATAAGCGCCATCGGAACAAGTGCCAACCCAGCAGATCTTCCGTTATTCAAAAAGGGCCTGCAAAGTCCATCTTATGCTATTCAAGGTGCGTCTCTTATGGCTTTGTCGCTGCAAAAATCTGACGAAGCCCTCGCAGCAGCAAAAAATCTGGAGAAAGACAATAAAAAAGCATTAACCGAAGCCATCGTGAATGTCTATTCAAAATACGGTTCAGAGAAAGAACTTCCCTTCATTACCGAAAAATTCACAGCGCTTGGTCCGCAGGAACAAGTACAACTGATCCCAGGCTATATGAATATGCTGGGCAAGGTTAATGACATTAATGAACTTAAAAAAGGAGTTGACGCCGTAAAAAGCATAGGAATTAAGTATAAATCTTACGGAGCAAACACCTTTGTAAGCAACTTCTTAAACCAGCTTAAACAGAAAAAACAAGACCAGGCCAGCTTATCTTATATAGATGCTGCATTGGCTGAGCTTAAATAAGCTAAATCTAGAGCTTCAATAAGACAGAAAAAAGGAGGGGTAAATCACCCTTCCTTTTTTTCATCCGTATATAATTTGATTTTTAAAGGTTATGAAGCTATCATGTGCTACTAACAATTTATTCATTTCGGTTTGTGTAGTGCTACACATGATGGTTTTATTATCTTTACGTTTACCCATTTTAATATGACGCATAAAACAACCTTCCTTTTAGCCTTGTTGCTTACCGTTACGCTCTCTTGTAAAACCAAGAAAAAACTGGTTCAGACACCAGCACAACAGGTAGAAAATACCACCCCAGATCCTGAATTAGATAAGATTAAGAAAGACCTTCCACAAGATCAGGTAGAACGTACAAATGCTGGTATTAAATTCACCTTCAGTTCTGAAATTTTATTTCCAACCAATTCCTCTTATCTCAGTGAAGATTCGAAGAAAAGGCTAGCTGATGTTGCAAAAGTGATTCAGGAAAAAGACAAAAGCAGGAAAATCCTTATCGAAGGACATTCCGATAAAACAGGCACAGCAGTATACAATCAGTGGCTATCAGAAAAACGTGCTGTTTCGGTAAAAACCTACCTTGTCGGTCTTGGAATCAATGCCGAACGGATCAAAACAGCGGGACTTGGAGATACACAACCCATTGCCGACAATAAAACAAAAGAAGGCCGTTTAAAAAACCGCAGAGTAGAAATTACCTTGCTTAAAGGGATTTAATCTTCTTTGGGTTTTATAAACTCATCGGTAAAATGTGCTTTGCGTTTGGGCTGATTAAACTTTTCCGCATTGTAAATTTGTGAATTTCCCCTTGGTATAGACAAAGATTCCCATGCATTGGTGCAAAGCATTTTTGCTAAGAAAACAATCTGGCCAATATGATATGGATAATGCGCCAGTTGCCTGTTAATGGCTTCTGTTACAGTATGCCCCATGTTCCTGATGTAGACAGTTTTATCCAGGTCATCCGCTTTCAAAGGGCGGATTGCACTAAACAAACAACGCCAACCATTTTCCCATTGCTCCAGAAGCTCCGTTTTATCAAAAACCGGAGCTTCAAATTCTTCATCCCTGTTTCGCCAGGGCTTTTCACCATCAGATATCAGGAAATCAGTCCAGCGGGAAAGCATATTCCCACTCAGATGTTTTATAATTAAAGCTATACTATTGCTGTCTTCATTAAACTGCCAGAATAGTTTATCTTCAGGGACTTGGGCAATGGCCTTATCTCCGATCAGTTTGTAATATTCAAATTGTTTAATTACACTATCTAAATAATCTGTCGTCATACTTTTAATAATTAAGAATAGAGTTCCTTTTGTAAATAAAAAAAGTACTCCACCGCTTTAACCAACCTGCTGCCATACCAGGAAAACATTTCTCCATCCACCAGCATCACTCTCGCCCCAGGCACCATCTCCCTCACCTGTCCCAGATGCTTCTCTTTAAAAGGATAGGGCTCAGAAGAAAGAAAAACAAGATCAGGTTCCAGCTCGGCCAGGTCACTTAGCCCGAGTTCCGGGTAACGGGACATCTTCACCACATTCTGCAATCCATTCCTCATTAAAACATCATTGATAAAGGTATCTTGACCAGCAAACATATAAGGGTCTTTCCAAATCAGATAGGCTACTTTTTTATGAAGGTTGTTTTGCAAGGCCAGGACTTGCAAATCTGCAAAACCAACCTGGATCAAATGGTTCAAATACGCGGCTTCCGGCTCCCTGTTCACCAGTTCACCAATCTGCAAAATGGTATGCTTTGCACCCTCCAGATCAGCAATATCACTCATCCATACCGGAAATTCCTCCATCAGCAATTCCATCTGACTTTGTTCATTCTCCTCTTTATTACCAATAATAAGATCCGGTTTCAAGCTTCGGATCAGCTCGATATTCAGTTTTTTAGTTCCTCCAATTTTCACTTTTTCTTTAAAGCGACTTTCCGGATGAACACAAAATTTAGTAATACCAATCACCTCATTACTCAGCCCAAGGTCAAACAACAACTCTGTTTGAGAAGGCACAATAGAGACAATTCTCTTTGGAGGATACTCTATAACGATTTCCCTCCCCAACTGATCGGTAAAAGTTCTTGGCATACACAAAGATAACTAACCATCATTCAGCATTACAAAACTATTACTCATATTTCAATGCATCTATCGGATTAGTCCTGGCAGCTTTATACGTTTGCCAGCTTACGGTTAAAACAGCAATAAAAACAGTAATCAATGCGGTCAGGATAAAGATCCACCCGCTCAAAGGGGTTTGGATATCAAAGTTCTGCAACCACTTTACCATTATCATATAGGCCACTGGCAAGGAGATAAGGATAGAGATCAGCACCAATTTCACAAAATCTGAAGATAGCATTGTCATCAATTCCTTCACAGATGCCCCCAGTACCTTCCGTATTCCAATTTCTTTGGTACGTTGTGCTGCACTATAGGCCGAAAGCCCAAATAATCCCATGCAAGAAATAAATATGGATAGAAAACCAAACAAATTGGATAAACTGCTCAAAATAGCCTCTTCCTTCAATTTCGCTGCATTCAGATTGTCAATAAACCTAATCTCTACCGGAAAGTCAGGATTAAGTTCCTTTAAAAGTGCAGCAATGACCTCTACACTTTCAGTCAGGCTCTGTTCAGGATTCAAATGCATTGTAATGGCATCACTAATCCCTGTGGCATATGCAATGACCATAGGTGCACCAAATTTACTGCGGTCTCCCCATACAAAATCTTCAAATACACCAACCACGGTCCTTTTTTGTCCCTGGTAAAGTATTCTCGCCCCAAGCGGCTCTTTGAGGTTCATAACCTGAACCGCCTTTTTACTTAACAACAACCCCAGGGTATCTGAAGCCATTTTGCTATTAAAATCTCGGCCGGATAACAGCCTGATGCCCATCGTCTTTGTAAAATCCGTTGTCGTGTAGATTTGGTCAAAATCAATCAGTTTGTCTCCTGCAGACATCCCCTCCCATACCAAGCCACGAATACTGCTTTCACGTTCAGTAATTCCATCTGAAGATTGAGTAACTGCAGTTACTGCACCACTTGACAACAACCTGTTTTTTAATAAATCATACCGTTCATATAAAAGCCCCTCATGAGGAACCTCGATCAGGCCGTTTGAATGATAACCCAATGGCCTGTTTTTTATGAATTGAATCTGCTTATAGATTGTTAGGGTTACTGCAATAAGTATAACGGCAAAACTAAATTGGAATACCACCAGAATTTGCCTCAGATTCAAGGTGTAAATCCCAGGCTGCTGCACCTGTTTTTTTAAGGCTTGGACAGGATTAAAGTTTGCCAGGTAAAAGGCAGGGTAAAAGCCCGCCAGAAAAGCGGTTAACAATAACACGCCAGTCAAAATGAGCCAGCTTACAGGATCCAGATAGTTTATCCGGATATTAATGTCGAGTAAATGGTTAAACCAGGGTAAAAAGAGCTCCGCCAGCACGATACTGATCACAACACTGATTACAGTTAAAATGAACGATTCTACAAGAAATTGAAGAACAAGCGAACGCTTTGATGCACCAACACTTTTCTTAATTCCAACTTCTTTTGCTCTCCTTTGTGCATGTGCTGTACTCAAATTAATAAAATTGATACAGGCCAGAAGTAGAATTCCGAGTGCGAGTGACACAAAGATCCTCAGCTGTTGTATTTTTCCTCCACTGCTTTCTCCATTTACAAAATGACCATATAGATGCAGTTTAGTAAGCGGGTAAACAAAGACATCCTCTTTAGCTACAGGAAAATGCTTTTCAACGGTATGTTTTATTTTCAGATTCAATTGCTCTGCTACAGCACCAGGGTTTAGCTTCAGAATCGTGTTGAAACTATGGTTTCCCCAATTGGGTTTTTCAGGCCATTGGTTTAGAGCCTCAAATATCCGCCAGGGTACTAAGGCCTCAAAAGCATAAGTTATATTTTCCGGAAGATCCTTAACTACCGCCGTTACTTTCAAATCCGTTTGATTCTCAAATTTCAAAGTCTTGTTTAAAACATCTACAGTTCCAAATAAACGCCGGGCTGTACTTTCTGTTAAAAGAATAGAATTTGGTTGCGTTAATGCACTTTTCAGATCTCCTCTAACGGACTGGTAATTAAAAATATCAAGAAAAGAAGGATCAGCATAGCGGCTCTGTACCTTGATGTTTTTTTGACCATTTGCAAGCAACCTTTTAGAAAGACCTGTCGTTCTCGCAATTTGCGCAATCTCCGGATACTCTTGCTTCAAAGTTTGGGCAAGCACATTCTGTGTCTGGTCAATGGTCATTACTTTATGGCCATTAAGGTCCTGCACATTGACCATCACCTGGTAAATACCTTTTGAATCTTTAAATTGCTTATCGAAGTTCCATTCATAAGAGACATACAAGATCAGGAGCAAACAGGAAGTCAGACCAATAGAGAGACCTGTAATGTTAATGACAGAAGAAGACCTGTTCTTCCACAAACTTCTTAAAGCAATCTTCAGATTTAACCTAAACATATATGTACAATTGAGGTCTCAGGTATTATTCATATTTCAAAGCATCCACCGGGTTGGCTCTTGCAGATTTGTAGGCTTGAAAACTAACAGTCAATAGTGCAATAAACAAAGTACCTATTGCAGCAATACCAATGATCCACCAGCTGATCGTTGTATGGAACTCAAATTTCAACAGCCACTTTCCCATCAAGTAATAGCCCAGAGGGATTGAAATAACAACAGAGATAAAGATCATCTTCATAAACGACAAAGAGAGCAATTGCATAAGGTTGAGCATAGAAGCCCCCAATACTTTGCGAACGCCAAATTCCTTCGTTCTTTGCTCCGCACTATAAGCCGCCAGGCCAAACAATCCCAGACAGGAAACAAAAATGGATAGCCCACCAAAAAGATTCGACAAGACTCCCAAGGTATTTTCCGCTTGCAATTTATGTGCATAAAGTTCATTCACAAACTTCACTTCTACCGGATAAGCTGGATTAATATTTTTAGTAACGGTCTTTATCAGATCTATATTCTGACTTAAACTGTTTGCAGGATTCAAACGCATCGTAACAACACCATTCCAGTTTTTACTATAAGCCACCACCATTGGCCGGTCACTGTAAAACGGCGATCCCCAAATAAAATCTTTGAATACACCAATAACAACAGCGTCCTGTCCGTGATATTTTACTTTTGCGCCCAGCGGATCCTTTAAGTTCATGATTTTCACAGCAGAACTGCTCAGCAAAACCCCTGCCGTATCAGAAGCAAAATTCCTGGAAAAATCACGACCCTGAATTAATTTTATTCCATTGGTTTTAATAAAATTATATGTCGTAGCTATTTGATTAAAGACAATTTGTTTGTCCTGATCTGCCATACCGGGCCATTCAAAATTCCAGAAACTGGACCCCTCATTAGAGATACTCATGGAAGACTGGCACATAGAAGTTATTGCACCCGACTTCAGCAAATTTGTTCTTAACAATTCATATTTCCCCTGCAAAAGACCATCCTGAGGCATTTCAACCAGCAAGTTCGTATCATATCCCAGGGGGCGGTTTTTAATAAAAGAAAGCTGCTTATAAATCACAAGAGTAGCAATAATCAGTAACAAGGCAAAACAAAACTGTCCCACAACCAATACCTGCCGCAAACTCATTGGAACAGCCTTTGCCCTGACTGCTTTCTTCTTCAGGGTCTGAATAGGATCGAATGAAGACAAATAAAGAGCAGGATAAATTCCAGACAATAATCCCGTAATAAGTACAATAAGTAAAATCCATACCCAATAGCCTCCATTAAGTACAGAGGCACTTAATTGAATATGTAGCAGGTTGTTAAATGTAGGAAGCAACAATTCCAGCATAGCGATGGCAGCTAATACACCAATCATGGTCAGTAGCATAGCTTCTAAAAAGAACTGAGCGATCAATGAACCTCTGCCAGCTCCGATTGTTTTTTTAATTCCTACTTCCTTTGCTCGTTTTTCTGACTTGGCAGTAGCCATATTCATAAAATTGACACAAGCGATCAATAAAATACCCAATGCCAATCCTGCAAAGAGATAAATACGTTCTACGTCACCGCCAACCCCTTTTCCATTTTCAAATTTTCCGTACAGATGCTTTTCTGACAACGGATATAAGAAAGATTCTGCACGGGTATCTTTTTGATGCAATTCCATCATCCCTTTCATCTTTAAATTGACGAGATTCAGATCTACATGCTTGTCTAATTTAACCAGTGTCTGCCAATTAAAATTTGTCCAGCTCGGATCTTTTACCCAATCAAACAATGTTTCATAAAATGACCAGGGCATTAAAAAATCAAACCTATTAGAGGTATTAGAAGGAAGGTCTCTAATCACTCCACTCACCTTCAAATCCGTCTTGTCGTCATAACGAACAGACTGGTTAAGGGCATCACCATCCGGGAACAGAAGTTTAGCCATTCTTTCTGTCAGAACAACCGATTTGGGGTCATTCAAGGCAGTCCCCGGATTACCGGCAATAAACTCATAATTATAAATCTTCAAAAGATCAGGATCAGCAAACTTGGCTTCTTTTTTAAAACTGCTGGATCCGTTTGCAATCAATGACTGCCCACCATACCCCAATCTGCTTATGGCTTCTACCCCTGGGATTTCCTCTTTGATTGCCCCGGCAATGACATTCCCAGTCACATCTCCGGTACCATTGATCTTTCCGTTAGCATCCTTAAAATTAGTCATCACCTGGTAAACCTGCCCTGCCTCTTTAAAATGCTTATCAAAGTTCCATTCATAAGAAACATACAACAGCAACATCAAACAGGAAGCCAGACCTATAGCCAAACCGATAACATTAATGAAAGAAGCCGTTTTATTTCTCCAGAGGTTCCGGAAAGCTATTTTTAGGTTAAGTTTAAACATCGCTTGAAGTTAATCCATATTGATCCTATACCGTTGTTGCCACATCTTCCTTGATCACCCCATCCAGCAAATGCAAAATGCGCGACCCATAACCGGCATTGATTTCCGAATGCGTTACCTGTACAATCGTAATCCCCTCCTCCTCATTTAACTTTTTAAATAAGTCCATAATCTGCAGTGCCTGAGCCGACTGAAGGTTTCCTGTAGGCTCATCTGCCAAGATGATAGAAGGTTGAGCCACCAAGGCACGTGCAATACCAACCAATTGCTGCTGGCCGCCCGACAATTGATTTGGAAAAAGATCTTTTTTAGCCACCATATTAAAACGGTCCAGTACATCGGCTACACGGCTCTTGCGCTCAGAACCACCGATCTTCTTATAAAGCAAAGGCGCCTCAATATTTTCAGCCACAGTCATCTCATCAATCAAATGATAGGCCTGGAATACAAAACCAATATGGTTACGGTACAATTCAATCCGCTTACGTTCATTTAAAGAAGTGATATTTTCTCCCATAAACTCATATTCTCCATAGGTAGGATCTTCCAGCATACCCAGAATATTTAGTAAAGTAGACTTTCCTGCTCCAGAAGGTCCCATAATGCTTACAAACTCCCCTTCTTTAATTGAAGTGGTTACATGTCGGAGTATATAACTCTTTACCCCTTTGTTTGCATAATACTTTTCTATATTCTTTAATTCTATCATTTTCTGTGTCATTAATTATTCATCCTGTTACCAACGATGTGCCAAGAGCAAAAAGCGGCCTCTATTCAAAATTAAGACTATTTTATCGAAGAACGCTGTTCATTATCGGACATAAAAGCGTTCAGTCCCGAACAGCTTTCTTTATTCATACTTCAGTGCATCAACAGGATTCGTTGTTGCTGCCTTATACGATTGCATACTCACTACAGCAACAGTTAATAAGAGTGTAATCACTCCGGAAGCAGCAAAAGGAAGAACGGGCATCTCTATTCTAAAAGCAAAGTCATTAAGCCAGTTGTTCAACAAAAAACAGGCAATTGGCCAAGCCACTATATTTGCCAGTATAACGAGCTTGACAAACCCTATATTAAGAAAAGATAAAATATCATAGATCGAAGCACCAAGCACCTTTCTAATATTGATCTCCTTACTTCTTCTCTGTGCTGTAAAAGTTGCGATGGCAAATATGCCCATTAAAGCCAGCCCAATGGTTACAACAGAAAGGAAACCGATAACAGACCGTAATTGAGTCTGTTTATGTAATAAGCTGTTAAATTTTTTGTCCAATAGCGTGTACTTAACTGGAAAATTTGGTTCCAATTTTTGCCATGCGGCTTCGATTTTGGCAATCGTTTCCATTGGCTGACCAGATGAGATATTGACCAGTACGTATAGAAAAGGATTTCCATTGGCATACTGGAATACAATTGGCTGATATTTTTTTTCAGGGCTATAATGATTAAAATCTTTTACCAGCCCAATCACGCGAACGTTCTTACCCCGAAAATTAAGCGTTTTACCTACAGGGTTCTCCAGATTAAATAATTTGGCAGCAGACTGTGTTAAGATCAGGGAATTCATCGTATCCATTTTATTTTCAACCTGATACGACCTTCCCTCCAGCATCTTAAGCCCCATTGTTTTAAAATAATCAACGTCTACCGTAATAAAATTGGCGTTATAATTCCTCCCTCCGTTACCATAACTATTTCCGCCCATATCCTCACCAGGAAGGTGATCAGCCCTAGAAATCATATTTACGCCTTCAATACCTCTCAAAGCATTCTTAATTGCTCTGTAATGCTCATCACCACTATCTTGCATAATCGTTAAAGCCATTACCTGACCTGGTTTATAACCAAGGTCTTTATTCTGCATAAACTTTAATTGGTTATTGATCACCCAAACGCCAGAAATAAAAAGGATAGCAATAAAAAATTGAAGAACGATCAGGCCGTTCCGGATCAGTGCCCCCCTATTACTGCTGCTAAAGTTTCCCTTAAGAACTTTAGCTGGTACAATATTACTGATCAACAAGGCGGGATATAATCCGACCATTAAAGTAACCACCAATAAGACCATCATCACCTGGGCCAGGATTTCATAATAATCAGACACTTTCTCCAGCAAAATAGACCGATCAATTAAAACATTAAATGAAGGCAGAACCAATTCAAGTATAACAAAACCTATCGCTAAACTAACCACGCATTGCACCGCGGTTTCCAATATAAATTGAACACCAATCTGAAATTTATCTGCACCCAGCACCTTTCTTACCCCGGTTTCCTTCGCCCGTCTGGTTGCTACGGTCACAGAAAGATTAGTAAAATTAACTGCTGCGATGATCAGTACCAGTGAAGCCACAATCAGCATGAGATACAAATACAGCCCTACTCCATTACCAGCAAATTCATATTCCACATTACTTTTATTCAAATGAATATCTTTAATTGGCTGCAGGTAAAGTTTATTGGTATTTATAAACTCATTAAAATCTGCTTTGTCCTCATTCGGCGTCTTTAATAACTCCGCGTTTAAGAGTTCTTCCCGATTACGGTTTAATAAAGAAGTAGTCAGCTTAAGATCTGATTGGGATCGTAACTTAATGTACGTGTAGTAATTATTAGTATAATAATCATCAGACATACTTTTCTTAAACCTCCTGATCATACTAAAGCGAAAATGTGATGGATACCTTGCCACATCCACTACAGCATCAACAATATATCCTGAGTTCTGATCAAGTATCACCGTTTCACCTACCGGATTGATCCCTTTTCCAAAAATAGATTCACTTAATTCTTTACTGATAATGACCGATTTTGGCGTATTTAATGCTTTACTTGTATTCCCATACAGCAAAGGATAATTGAAAACTTTAAGGAAATTACTGTCTGCCAGCAAGACATCATTTAAATACAGGCTCTTATTTTTGGTTTTCAACAAGAGATCTCCCCGCCAGTATTCCTGGATCCTGGTAGAAGCTGCTACTGAAGCAATTTTCTCTTTACTTGTAGTGGCCATATTACCCGGGCTCAAAGCAACATCTTCATCTGGTGATTTATAATTTACCCGGTAAATATTTTCATAGCCACTGTTCCAGGAATCGTAACCCTTTTCATAATTTGCATACAACATTGCGAGCATAAAAATGGCTAAAGCCACCCCTAGTCCGCCAATACTGATAAAAGCAAAGCCTTTATTTTTCCACAAATTCCTTAACGCGATTTTCAAATTTAGTTTAAACATCTTTAATTCTGATTAATTGTTTACTCGTATTTCAAAGCATCAACAGGGTTGGTTCTGGCTGCTTTATAAGACCGTAAACTCACCGTAATCAATGTTATACCCATTGAAATCAACATCGCGACAGCAAAAGGCCAAATACTTAGGTCTATTCTATAGGTATACCCTGCAAGCCACCTGCTAATAAAGACATAAGCCAGTGGCCATGCCACCAGATTTGCAAAGAAAACCATAAGCAGGAAGGATCCATTCAGCATTTTAATCAATTCCAGTGTAGTGGCCCCCAATACTTTTCTGATCGCCACCTCCCTGGTCCTTTGTGAAGCAATGAAAGAGATCAAGCCAAACAAGCCAATGAATGAAATAAAAATGATGACCGCAGCAAATGCCTTGAACAGTATTCCCATCACCTGTTCACTCCTATAATAATTTCCAATCAAATCCTCCATAAAATCAAAGCTGTATACATCTTCAGGAAACGTACTGTTCCAAATTTTCTCCAGCTCAGGCATTGCCGACATCATACTTTTGGTTTCCATTTTAACTGCAATAATATTGGCAGTCTTTTTTAAGGAGAAAATTGCAATCGGGGAGATCCCCTTCTTTAACGTAAGGTTATTAAAATCCTTTGTTACACCTACAATAGGCGCCCTTGTCTTTCCCCCCACCTTAATCACTTTCCCGAGGGCCTCTTCCGGACTGGAAAAATTCAGCTTCTTCAATAAGGTTTCATTAATCACATACTCTGTTGTTGTATCACTTCTGGACAATCCTCTTCCCGCAATCAACTCTAAACCAAATGTTTTAAAATAATCCTGATCCGCCGGTTTGGCGTTAACCTGAAAATCTTCATCCTTGTTGTTGCGATAATTGATCGTCGTTAAATTATTGTCGTCTGAAGAAGGAGCAGCCATGCAAAAACTTGCATTCAATACACCAGGCACTTTTAATATCTTTTCTTTAAAACCATCAAATCTCTGCAGGCTCAGGCTATCAAATGGAACATCAATCAATGCAATAGACTTCGAATTAAAACCAAGTGGCTTTTCCCGCATGTATTTCATTTGTGCCAGCACCACCAACGTTCCGATAATAAGGATGATGGTAATCGAGAACTGGACCACCACAAGCGCTTTACGAAGCCCTACTCCGCCAGAATTGACCGAACTCACTTTATTTTTAATAGCCAATACAGGACTAAAGCCAGACATCACCATTGCCGGATAAAATCCAGCCAGAAAGCTTACCAATACCACCATACCTGTAAGAAAAACAAAGACAACAGGATGCTCCAGCAAACTAAAAGAAATCCTCTCCTTAAACAAAGAGGCCATCCCCGGCAAGGCGAGTTCGGTAAGTGTACAAGCTAAAACCAGTGCAATAAGAGTTATGGTGAATGTTTCCGTTAAGAACTGCGTAATCAGCTGACGCCGTAAACTACCCATTACCTTGCGTACCCCAACCTCTTTAGATCTACTAATGGCCTGGGCAGTTGCCAAGTTGATAAAATTGATACAGGCTGTAATCAGTAAAAATAAACCGATCACAACCAGGCCCAGAATCTGGCTCTTTGGCATCAACTTATCTGCAAAATTCCCATAATGGCCATCGTAGTGAATCTCAGAAAGTGGCTGAAAGAAATGTTGTGTCCTTGTCCGGTCTTCTTCATCATAATATTTCTCTATAAATTTTTTCATCCCCGCCTTGAGATCTGCAGGGCGTACCCCTTCTTTTAACAGAACATAACATTCAGTGCCTGAAGAAACATTTCCCCAGTGTTTATCATCGCGCTTGCTATAGGTCAGATAAGAAACTGCAATTTTTATCGGATTACTGGTATTCTCCAGGATATTTTCAAATACACCGGTTACTTTTAAATCCTTTTTATTCTGATAATTAATGGTCTGCCCAACAGCCTTATGCCAGTCTCCAAAGTATTTGGCAGCCATTTCCTCAGACAATGCCACCGTATTTGGAGAAGATAAAGCCTCCTGGGGATTCCCTTGAAGCCATTTATAATCAAATATTTTGAAAAATTGTGGTTCCACATAATACAGCGTAACCGTTTCTTTAATCTTTTCGCGACCCAAATCATCTTTAACCCGAATAATTCCACCACCTCTTTGCAACGGAGCGACTTGCTCCATCTGTGCGAAATCATTGCGCACTGCAGACATCAGAGGGATAGGTACACCTCTCTGGTATTCTTCTCCATCAGCGTATTTCCAATAAGATACCACCCTGAAGATTCGTTCCTTATGCTTAAATTGCTGATCAAAACTCATTTGATACCTGATAAAAATAAAGATCAGGATACAACTGGCCATCCCGATAGATAAGCCAGCGATATTAATCAGGGTATACCCCTTATATTTCCATAGATTACGCAGTGCAATCTTTAAGTTCAGTTTAAACATATAGATCAGTTAAGGATTATTCATATTTCAAAGCATCAACCGGACTCATTTTAACTACTTTTCCAGCCTGTATAGTAACGGTCAACAAAGTCAGCGTGATGGATACAATTCCAGCAATCAGGAATGGAAAAAAAGGCATATCAATCCGGTAAGCGAACATCGCAAGCCACTGACGGGCCAGCAGATAAACCAATGGCCAGGCGATCAGGTTAGCAATCAATACAATCCAAATAAAAAACACATTCAATAACTTAAACATCTGCAAATCAGTAGCACCAAGTATCTTTCTTATCGATATTTCTTTAATCCTGTTGTTCGTTGTAAAAGCAGAAAAAGCAAACAACCCCAGTATAGCAATGAAAATAGTCAGTATAGCTGCAAAGAAAAAAACGGATTGTAGCTGTTCCTGCTTTTTAAACAACCGTCCATATAATTCGTCCAGGAATTCATACCTGAAATCTTCACCGTCAAGTTTATTAATATCAGACCACTGAGATTTTAGTGTGGCAAGAACGGCCGCCATTCTATTTTGATCTATATTAACAATAATCTTCGTTTTCCTGTTATTACATGGATTCTTTATCGCATATATAGCCGGTTCAACAGCCCTTTCAAATCCCTGTGCCTTAAAATCCTTAATGACGCCAACAATCTTATAATCCATATCACAACCACGAATTATTTTACCAACCGGATTGACAAGCCCATATCTGGCCGCCGCAGTTTCATTGATGATAGCAGAATTAACACTATCTGCATAAAAGTCACGAGAGAAAAAACGCCCCTCTTTAAGTTTAATGTTAAGCGTTTCAAAGTAATCAAAATCAACATCCAGAAAATCCAGCGATAACGCTTTATTGCTCAATTTGTATATACTTGTTCCTGGTTTAGATCCATCAGGAATATCAGAGCTAACCGTAACATGATTTACTCCAGGTATTTTTATAATTCTTGCTCTTGCCTGATCAAAGTCTTTAGGCTTATTATAAAATTGTATGTTTTTGATATATACCACTTGTCCGGTTTTGAATCCGGTATCTTCGGTGCGCATATATTTTAGCTGATCATTTATAATGAACAACCCTACGATAAAAATAACCGCTATACTAAATTGTCCGGCCAGGAGTGCATTTCTTAGCCAAAATGTTTTATAACTGGTTTGCAAATTACCTTTAAGAACAGATGCAGGTTTATAACCTGAAAGTACAAACGCAGGATAAACGCCAGAGATAGCTGTAATGACAAACAATATCAATGGCAATTGCCAGAGCAAAGCAGAGTCACCGTTCAATAAGCTAAGCGGCAGATTAAATTGTGTGTTAAAAACTGGCAGCAATACTTCAGTCATAATCAAACCCAGAACCATCGCCACACAGCATTGAATATAGATTTCCACAATAAACTGAACAATAAGATCAATCCGATAAGCCCCCATTACCTTTTTCATCCCCACTTCTTTAGCCCTTTTAGTTGCCTGTACAATGGTTAGATTGGTAAAATTGATGCAGGCAATAACCATGATCAATACACTGAGCCAAAAAAGCGCAATGACCATCCTGTTGTTGGTATCTGTGCCAGCCATGGGTTTCAAGTGCAAATTCTTCAAAGGGTCAAGAAAGATGACCGACCGACCGGCTATTCTTGGATCTGCGGCCGGAACACCAGATTTGATCAGTTCCTTTTTATACAACAGATCTATTTTTTGCTGAAGAGCACCAATATCTGTCCCTTTTCTAACCTGGATATAGGTTTGGAAATTATTGGTACCATAATCCTGATCACCAAAGCTAATGTCCTTTCCTAAAGCGAGGATGTCAAATTTAAGATTTGAGTGCTCATCCGACCGATTGATTATCCCCTTGATTTCTACGGTCTGCCCGGCTTTTTTCGACCCAATGCCAACCAGTCTGGGAAAACTGACCTTTTCATTTGGGAACAATTCCTTTCGAAACAGACTGGGTACATACATTTCGAGCATCATGCTTTTGGTCTCTATTAGCCTCTTATCCGGCCAGATCTCAAACATCTTAGCCGTTTCTAAGTCCAATTGTATTGCCTTGTTCGAATATACCCTTCCCCGCGCGGTATTTAGAGGAAACTCAAACCAGGTATTCCTTGCCCTTCCAACCGCTTCGACTTCCTGAAAACTATCTTTAATCAGTTTAGAAAGAGGCGCTGGCGTATAATCTGTTTTAGAATCCGGCAAGCTTCTTCCAACCAAATAAATGCGATCATAATTCGGCAGATCTTTATCATAACTGGTCTCATAAGTAACATATAAAACCACGACGATAAAAGCTGCCAGCGCAATAGCAAGACCTCCAATATTTATGGTTGTATAAATCCTGTTCTTCCACAGGTTCCGTAAGGCGATTTTAAGGTTCAGTCTAAACATCTGAGGTTCATTTAAGATTAGCTATTCATATTTTAAGGCTTCGACAGGATTACTATTAGCCGCCCTATAGGCCTGGAAACTTACTGTAAGCAAGGCTATGCTTAGTGTACCTATTGCCGCACCGGCAATAATTAGCCAGCTGATACCGGTATGGAATTCAAAACCTTTTAGCCAGTACGACATGATATAACTCGCAATCGGCACTGCAATGACCACTGCAGTCATCACCATTTTTAAGAAATTGATAGAAAGCAGCTGCATTAAACTGCCGACAGAAGCGCCAAGTACTTTTCTAACTCCAATTTCCTTAGTTCTTTGTTCAGCACTGTAAGCAGCTAAACCAAATAATCCCATGCAGGATATAAAAATCGCCAGGCCACCGAAAAGATTAGATAGGACACCTAATGTTTTTTGTGTTTGAAGTTTCTCCGCAAAAAGCCGGTCTACATATCTAATATCAGTAGGATAAGCAGGGTTAAACTCTTTGGTAATTCGCTCAATCATAGCCAGGTTAGCAGAAGCTGGCTTTGCAGTATTCAGTCTCATCGTAATCATGCCGCCATTTTTTTTGTTAAAACTGATGAGCATTGGCTTACCGGTTTTGAAAGGAGAATCCCAGGTGAAATCACCAAAAACGCCAACGATCGTACATAACTGGCCCTGATATCTCACCACTTTTCCAATTGGATCTTGCAAGTTCATCTTTTTGATCGCCAGCTGGCTCAGCATCACTCCTGAGGAATCCGAAGCGAAGCGACGGGAAAAATCCCTTCCGGCAGTGATCTTTAAACCTGTGGTTTTAGCAAAATCATAGGTCGTTGCCATCTGATAAAATACGATATGCTTTTCTGCATCCGTTGCCCCAGCCCATTCCAAACCCCAAAAGTCTGAATTCGAATCAGACATTGTTCCTGATGTCTGGCAGACTGCTGTTACCGCGCCCGACTGCAGCAGTTTTTCTTTCAGGGGTTCAAATCTTGCCTGAAGTTCTCCTTCCTGCGGCATCTCCACAAGCTGGTCCAACTGATAACCGATTGGCCTGTTCTTAATATATTGAATTTGTTTATAGATCACAGCAGTTGAGATCATCAAAATAACAGCAAAACAAAACTGCCCAACCACCAGCACCTGCCTCAGTTTAATACTGGACAACCCGCTTGATCCAATCTTTTTTCTGAGCGCCTGAACGGGGTTGAAAGAAGATAAATAGAATGCAGGATAACTTCCTGAGATCAGGCCTGTAAGCACAACAACGGTAACCAAGCTGGCCCATATCATTGGATTTGAATAAGCTATGGTTAATTCTATCCCAAGGATGTTATTAAATACAGGCAGAAAGAACTCAATTAAAGCCGCAGCCATTACCGCACTACATAAGGTCAAGACCATAGACTCCATCAAAAACTGACTGATCAGACTACCACGTGTAGCACCAATTGTTTTTTTAACCCCCACCTCTTTGGCCCTTTTTTCAGATTTTGCAGTCGCCATATTCATAAAATTGATACAAGCAATCAGCAAAACACCTATCGCCAGTCCCATAAATAAAATGACCTGATCTATTTTTCCACCACTACTAACCCCATTGTTAAAAGTATCATATAGGTGAAGCTTATTAAAGGAAAAAAGAAAAGGGGAAGATTTTACATTTGAGGCATTCTTTTGGATCAAACCTTTGATCATACGGTTGATCCCTACAGGATCAGCTGACGGGCTCAGTTTAACTAAAGTTATCCATTGGTTATTTGTCCAATGCGGTTCTTTAACCCACGCGTTCATAGCCTCTAACAGGCTCCATGGCATTAAAAAATCAAAGTTTGAAGATACATTGCCTGGCAGGTCTTTAATCACCCCGGTAACTTTCAAATTCACCTTATGGTCGAAAAGCAGCGTTTTATTTAGTACATCGGTACGACCAAAAAGCACCCTTGCGGTAGACTCTGAAAGGATAACATTATTGGGGTCGTTCAAGGCTGTTTTTTGATCACCTGCGATAAAAGTATAATCAAAAATGTTCAGTAAATCAGGATCCGCAAATCGTCCGTTCTTTTTAAAACTCTTTAAGCCATTGGCAATTAACCAGGGACTGCCATAATCCATTCTACTCATGGCTTCTATACCTGGATAGTTCTGCTTTAATACCGGCCCGATAATACCAGGCGTCTGAACGCCAGTAGTTATGCCTTCCGGTTTTTCAAAGTTAATCAAGACCTGATAAATCCGGCTGGAATTTTCCCCCTGCTTATCGAAATTCCATTCGTATGAAACATATAATAACAACAATAAACAAGAAGCTAAACCAATGGCCAGGCCGGTTATGTTGATCAGACTGGAGGCCCTGTTTTTCCAAAGGTTTCTTAAGGCGATTTTCAGATTCAGTTTAAACATATTACCCCTTATTAAGCATTATTCATATTTCAACGCATCAATTGGATTGGCTTTCGCTACTTTAACAGACTGCATACTGACCGTAAGCACAGCGATGATCAGAGACAGGCCAATGGCAATAGCGAAAGGCAGAAAGGAAATCTTCACCCTAAACTCGTAGCCAGACAGCCATTTATGAATGATGATATAAGCCAATGGAAAGGCTATTAAATTGGCGATAGCCACCAGCTTTATAAAGTCTTTATTTAGCAACGTTAAAATATTCATGGTACTGGCACCTAAAACTTTACGGATACTGATCTCTTTTTTCCGCTGCTCAGCCATAAATAATGCCAGGCCAAGTAAACCCAAACAAGAGATAAAAATTGCAAATCCACCAAACCAATTGGATAGTGTACCCAGTAATTGTTCATTTTGAAATTTCTTTTCAAAATCATCGCTGATGAAATGACGGTCTACCGGAAAATCAGGGTTTATTGCCTTAATAATCCCATCAACCTTAGTCAGAGTGGTACTGAGGTTCTGGTCAGGATTTAGTCTTGCAATCATATAACTGTAAGCAGACTTTGGATGATATATCACCATCGGATTAACATTTTGATACGGAGATTCCATGACGAAATCCTTCAACACACCAATAACAGTCACGGGAGTACCGTCCCATTTAATAACTGCGCTTACAGGCTTTTTTAACCCCATCAATTTTACTGCTGCTTCGTTGAGCATCACATTAGCCGTATCCACAAATTTTGGTGAGAATTCTCTTCCTGCAATAAGCCTGGCGCCCAAAGTTTCTGTAAAATCGTCCCCGGCACCGCGATAGTTAATCAAAACAAGATCATTTGGATCTTTACCAGGCCAGGAAAAATCATGAGTATTATTAGCGCCCTGGTTTAAACTCTGGCTGTAGTAAGTTACCGAAACCGCAGCACCTGATTTTAACAGCTGATCTTTAACCAGATCCATCTTTTTTTTCTGAGAGAGATTTCCCTGAAGTGGTAGTTCAATCAGGCCATTCCGATTATAACCAATAGGCTTGTTTTTGATGAAGTTAAGCTGCTGATAAATTACACCTGTACAAATAATTAAACAAGCCGCAAAAACAAACTGAAATACAACCAGTATTTTTCTAACTGAAAAAGAGGAACTTCCCGTCATACTAAATCCCTTCAATACTTTTACTGGTTCAAATGAAGAAAGATAGAAAGCAGGATAGCTTCCGGCAATACATCCGGCAAATAAGGTTAAGCCAGCTAAAGCAGTCCAAAATTTCCAGTCACCATAATTCAGAACAAGTTCAATATTTAACAAACCATTAAAATACGGCAAACTCAATTCTACTAAAGTAAAAGCGATGATCATACCCATCAAAGAAAGCAACATAGATTCCAGCATAAACTGCCCGATCAGTGCATTTCTTGAAGAACCTATTGCTTTTCGAACACCCACCTCCCTTGCCCTTTTCTCTGATCTTGCAGTAGAAAGGTTCATGAAATTAACACAGGCAATTAACAGGATACAAAAGGCCAGAACAATAAATATCTTGAGCTGATCAATTTTTCCGCCTGTTGATTTCCCATTCTCAAACTGATCATTTAAATGCCACTTAGCAAGGGGGTGCATTAAGCCCTCATTGGGTGAACCTTCACTGTTGCGTACGTAAATACTTTTAATCAGTCTGCTTGCTTCATCAAAGTACTTAAGATCTTTTAACTGCATAATCGTGAAGCAGAAATTATTTCCCCAGGTAGAGGTCTTTACCCAGGGATTAAGCTTTTCATTCAAGGACCACGACAATAAGTAATCAAACTGAATCGTATTGTTTTTAGGGATATCGGCTATAACAGCTCCTACAATTAACGGCTCCCTATTTTGGAATTTTAAGACTTTGTTGATCGGATCTTCATCTCCAAATAAATTTTTCGCCATGGTTTCCGTTAAAATCACGGCATTAATATCCTGAAGCGCACGGTTAGGATTTCCTTTAATAAACGTATAATCCAAAATTTTCAAAAAGGAAGGATCTGCAAAAACGACAGCTTTTTTTAAATTCTTTTCCTTATAACTGATCAGTTCATCAACCGGAAAAGAGGCATGGGATGCATAGGCTACACCTGGTATGTTTTCGCTGATCTCTGGCGCCATTAACTTGGGTGTAAAAGGATAACTTTTTATTTCTGTACTGCTTTTAGAGTTCAGATATACCACAAATGTTTTATCATAATTACTGAACTGTTTATCATAGCCCCATTCATACGCCACATACAACAGCAACAACATACAACTGGCCAGCCCAATAGCCAAACCTCCAATATTAATAAACGTAAATCCCTTATGTCTCCATAAGTTGCGCAATGCTATTCTAAAGCTCAGTTTAAACATATCTTTTAGGTTAGGTATTATTCATATTTCAAGGTATCTACCGGGTTAGATTTTACAACTTTCACCGATTGCATACCTACAGTAAGTAGCGCGATCATTAGCGAAAGCCCAATAGCAATGGCAAATGGAAGGATGGAGATCGTAATCCTGAATTCATAACCAGACAACCATTTATTAATCATAACATAGGCCAATGGAAACGCAACTAAATTGGCGATCACTACGAGTTTAACAAAATCTTTATTTAGTAATACCATAATATTTATGGTGCTGGCTCCCAAAATTTTACGGATACTGATTTCTTTCTTTCTTTGTTCTGCAATGAATAAGGAAAGGCCCAATAAACCCAAACAAGAGATGAAAACTGAAAAACCGCCAAACCAATTAGACAAAGTACCTAACAACTTTTCACTCTGAAACTTATCCTCAAAATCATCGCTCACAAATCGCCGTTCTACAGGAAAATCCGGACTTATCTTTTTAAAAATCTCATCAATCTTCCCAATAGAACTGCTTATATTGTCACCAGGGTTTAACCGGACAATAATAGAACTTACCCTTCCCATCTGGTAAAATATGGCCATGGGATCAACTCTTTTATAAGGTGATTCTGTAACAAAATCCTCCATTACCCCAATTATAGTATAAGGTTTATTCACATATCTGATCATTGCCCCTACAGGTTGTTTTAACCCCATCGTTTTTACCGCAGCTTCATTTACAAGAATAGACGTCGAATCTGCAAACCGGGGCGAAAAATCTCTTCCCGCCAAAATTTTCGTCCCTGTCGTTTTACTAAAATCATATCCCGAATACCGATCATTAATCAAGATCATCTCGTTCGGATTTTTACCAGGCCAGCTGAAATCAGTTGTATTATTCGCGAGTTCATTTAATGGCTGACTAAAATAGGTTACATCGGTAACGGCTCCGGATTTAAGGAGCTGTTCTCTCACCAGCAACAATTGGGACTGCGTTTGTAAATTTCCCTGGATGGGAATTTCCATCAGCCCTATCCTATTGTATCCAATAGGCTTATTTTTCACGTAATTTAACTGCAAATAAATCACCGAGGTACAAATAATTAAACAGGAAGCAAATACAAATTGAAAAACCACCAATACCTTTCGGATAGAAAATGAGGAATTTCCAGTCTTGTTCAAACCTTTTAATACCTTTACCGCTTCAAATGAAGAAAGATAAAACGCAGGATAACTTCCAGCAATAAAACCGGTTAACAGAGATAAACCCAACAGCGTGCTCCAAAACCGCCAATCCTTATAGGCAATGGCAAGATGAATATGGAGCAGGCCATTAAAATATGGCAGAACCAATTCAATCAGCATAAACGCCACTCCCATACCTATAATGGCAAGAAGTATTGACTCCAGCATAAACTGTCCGATTAAAGAATTTCTGGAAGAACCTATCGCCTTACGCACGCCCACCTCTCTCGATCTTTTTTCAGATCTGGCTGTAGAAAGGTTCATAAAATTTACACAGGCAATCAACAAAATACAAAATGCCAAAACCAGAAAAATCCGGAGTTGCTCAATCTTACCACCTATAGGTTTTCCGTTTTCGAATTTATCATATAAATGCAACTTTGCCAGTGGCTGCAAAAAGGCTTCACTGGTAGAAACTTTTCTGTTTCGCTTATAGATTCCTTTCATTTCCCGGCTTACCTGATCAAAAAAACTGTTATCCTTTAACTGTATAATAGTCAAACCATTATTGGATTTCCAGTTCAGTTCTTTTAGCCATGGATTTTGCCTTTCTTTCAAAGCCCAGGGCAGTAAATAGTCAAAACGAAAACTGTTGTTTTGAGGAATGTCTTCAATAATACCTTCTACTTTTAAACCATCCTTATCTCCTAACTTCACCGTTTTATTGATGGGATCTTCATTACCAAATAAACTCTTTGCCAATGTTTCCGTTAAGATTACCGTATTGACATCCTTTAAAGCACCAGCAGCACTTCCCCTAATAAATTTGTAATCCAATATTTTCAAGAAGGAAGGCTCGGCAAACAAAGCCATCTTTTTAAAGTTATTATGTTTATAACCGATCAATATATTTTCCGGGTAAGTGGAATGAGACGAATAAGCCACACCAGCTATTTTATCCCTGATTTCCCTTGCCATCGGGACTGGTGTCCATGGCCAGCTTGAAATTTCGCCATTGGCGTCCATATTATGGTATACCACATAAGTTTTTTCATAATTACTGAATTGCTTATCGTAGCCCCACTCATAAGCAACATAGAGCAACAAGACCATACAACTGGCAATACCAATGGCTAGGCCACCTACATTAATTGCTGTGAACGCCTTGTTTTTCCAAAGGTTCCGCAAAGCGATTTTCAAATTCAGTTTAAACATCTTCTTCTTGTTTAAAAACTACTCATATTTAAGCGCATCTATAGGATTGGATTTCGCAACTTTTACAGACTGCACACTTACCGTGATTACCGCAATGATCAAAGACAGGCCAATGGCAATGACAAAAGGCAGAATGGATATCGCCACCCTAAACTCATAACCAGACAACCATTTGTTAATGATGATATACGCCAATGGAAAAGCAATTAAGTTGGCAATAGCCACCAATTTAATAAAATCTTTATTCAGCAAAGTCAGGATATTGACTGTACTGGCACCAAGAACCTTACGGATACTGATCTCCTTTTTCCGCTGTTCTGCCATAAACAAGGCCAGCCCCAGCAATCCCAGACAGGAAATAAAGATGGCAAAACCACCAAACCAATTAGACAAAGTACCCAATAACTGCTCGTTCTGAAATTTTTGTTCAAAATCATCATTGATAAAATGCCGGTCTACAGGAAAATCAGGGTTAATTCTTTTTACCACACCATCAATCTCGTCAACAGAAGCAGAAATGTTCCGCGCCGGGTTTAATCTCATCGTCACATACGCAAGATTATTTATATCATCTCCAATAATCATAGCCGCCGCTCCCTGATACGGTGACTCCATCACAAAATCCTTCATCACCCCAATAATGGTCACCTTTCTATCCCACCTGGTAATAACGGTACCCAAAGGCTCTTTCAATCCCATCACCTTTACTGCAGCCTCATTCACAATCACTTTTGTAGAATCCCGCTGGTTTTCTAAAAATTCCTTACCAGCCACCATTTGAGAACCCAAAGTTTCCGTCAAATCAGCCCCGGCATCTCTAAAGTTGAACAACACATTTTCATTTGGATTTTTCCCTGGCCATTCTACCCCAAAAGTATTGTTACCGCCACTATTTAAACTGTTGCTAAAATACGTTACATGCGTAACGGCACCTGTCTTAAGCAATTGCTCTTTCAGCAATGCTAATTTTTCAGGGCGTTTAAGATTCCCCTGGATCGGTATTTCTATCAATCCATTTTGATCGTATCCAACTGGTTTATTCTTTATAAAATTCAGCTGCTGATAAATCACCGATGTGCAAACAATTAAACAAGCTGCAAATACAAATTGAAAAACAACCAGGACCCTCCTTACGGAAAGCGAGGAATTTCCAGCCATACTGAAACCTTTTAAAACTTTAACCGGTTCAAAAGAAGAAAGGTAAAAAGCAGGATAGCTTCCTGCAATGCAACCTGTAACAAGTGTTAAGCCCAATAAAGTTGCCCAAAACTTCCATTCCCCATAGTTGACGGTCAGCTGGATATTTAACAGATTATTAAAATACGGCAGACACAGTTCTATTAAAACAAAAGCCACAATCATACCTAGTAAGGCAAGTAAAACTGACTCCAGCATAAACTGGCTGATCAGCGATTTCCTGGAAGAACCGATAGCTTTTCGAACACCTACCTCCCTTGCTCTTTTTTCAGACCTGGCGGTAGAAAGGTTCATAAAATTCACGCAGGCAATGAGCAAAATACAAAAAGCCAGGATAAAGAAAATTTTGATCTGGTCTATCTTACCCCCAACTGATTTACCATTTTCGAAGGTGCTGTATAAATGGTATCTGGATAAAGGATGCAAAAAGGAAATATCAGTAGTTGATGGATCATGATTCTGATACATTTTCTCCATCAGGCCATTTGCAGTAGCAAAAGATGCATTGTTTTTTAACTGAATCAGGGTCGTACAAAAATTATTTCCCCAGTCGGAAGTTTTAACCCAGGGATTTTGCTCTGCAAAAAGATCCCATGGCATCAGGTAATCAAATTGAAAACTGCTGTTTTTTGGTACATCTGCAATAACGGCTTCTACATTTAATACATACTTGCCATCTAACTTTACAGTCTTATTAAGCGGATCTTCATTTCCAAATAAATTTCTGGCCATCGTTTCTGTTAAAATAATAGAATTAATGTCCTTCAGTACTTTATCTGGATTTCCCTTAATAAATTTATAGTCTAGGATCTTAAGAAATTCAGGATCAGCATACACTGCATCTTTTTTAAACCTGTTTTCGTTATAGCTCACCAGCTGCGGGCTTGGGAAAGAAGATCGGGACACATAGGTTATACCCGGAACTTTACTTCGGACCTCCTTTGCCATCACTCCAGGCGTACCCGCCCAGGTAAACGTCTTTACTGCTGTTTTAGAATTATGATAAGCAATATAGGTCTTATCGTAATTTTTAAACTGTTTATCATAGCCCCATTCATAAGCTACATAAAGCAGCAGTACCATGCAACTGGCCAATCCGATAGCCAAACCACCCACATTGATGAAGGTATAACCTTTATTTTTCCAGAGGTTTCGCAAAGCGATTTTCAAATTCAGTTTAAACATAGGAGGTTATTTTTGGGTTATTCGTATTTAAGTGCATCCACCGGATTCGCTTTTGCTACTTTAAACGACTGTATGCTGACCGTAAGCAGCGCAATCAACATGGACAACAGAAAGGCCACTGCAAAAGGAAGAACAGATAGACCAATCCTGAAGTCGTAACCAGAAAGCCATTTATTCACAATTACATAACCCAGCGGAAAAGCAATCAGGTTTGCAATAAGAACCAGTTTAATGAAATCAGCATTCAGCAGAATCAGGATATTAAGAGAATCTGCCCCAAGCACTTTCCGGATACTGATCTCTCTTTTCCGCTGTTCAGCCATATACAGAGCCAGGCCCAATAAACCCAGGCAGGAGATAAATATAGCAAAGCCTCCAAACCAGTTCGATATCGTACCCAGAAGTTTTTCATTCTGGAATTTCATTTCAAAATCCTCATTTACAAAATGCCTATCTACAGGATACTCCGGATTCAATGTCTTGATTTTATCTTCAATAAACTGAACGGCTTTACTCAGGTTCTGATCTGGCGACACCCTGATCAGCATCGCCGATCCAATATATTTAGTGTGAGACATGATCAGTGCACTGGTTTTTTGATAAGGAGATTCAAACACATAATCCTTCACCACACCAATAATAGTCACCGGAGTATCGTCCCAGGTAATCTTCGCTCCGACAGGCTCCTTTATGCCCATAATTTTAGCCAATGTTTCATTGATAATTACACTAGTCGAATCCGCATGACTTATAGAAAAATCCCGTCCGGCAGTCAATTCCATTCCTGCTGTTTTGATCATATCATAACCTGTATTCCTATAGTTCACCAATATTTTTTCTTCCGGATTCTTTCCCGGCCATGATACCCCATAACCGTTGTTTCCCCCACCTGTAATCGTTCTGGAAGAATAAGTTACCCCACTCACATACCCGGATTTCAACAGCTCAGCTTTAAGCACTTGAAATTTACCTGCATCCTTCAGGTTCCCCTGAACCGGAATCTCAATCAGGTTGTTTTTATCGTAGCCAATTGGCTTGTTCTTAATATAATTGAGTTGCTGATAAATAACTGTAATACAAATGATCAGGCAAGCAGCAAATACAAACTGAAAGACCACCAGCAATTTCCGTATAGATAAAGAAGAATTTCCAGGTAAAGTAAAACCCTTTAAAACCTTTATCGGATCAAAAGAAGATAGATAAAAAGCCGGATAACTGCCCGCTATAACCCCGGTAAACAAGGCCAGCAAAAGCAGAACCGTCCAGAACTGCCAGGAACTGTATTCAATCACAAGAGTTATTCCAAGCAGGCCGTTAAAATAAGGCAATGCAATTTCCAGCAAGATAAAGGCGAATACCATGCTAATCAAAGAAAGTAATACAGACTCCATCAAAAACTGTCGGATCAGATCTTTCCGTGAAGAACCAATGGCTTTACGTACCCCAACTTCCTTAGACCTCTTTTCAGACCTGGCCGTAGACAAGTTCATAAAATTCACACAGGCAATAAGTAATATACAGAAAGCCAGCATAAAAAAGATCTGCAGCTGCTGTATTTTTCCACCCACAGATTTTCCGCCTTCAAAAGTACTGTACAAATGCCACCTGGATAAGGGATGGAGAAAAGGCTCTCCATTACTACCTTTTTCTTTAGCCTTGATCATCCCATGGATCTGTGTATTGGCTTTGTCAAAAAAGCTATTGTCTTTTAGCTGAACAAAGGTCGTACAAAAGTTACTGCCCCATATATTTCCCTTTGCCCAGGGATTGATTTTTTCAAACATGGTCCAGCTGAGCAAATAATCAAAACTGATACTGCAGTTTTTTGGAGCATCAGCCACCACACCTTCCACCTTTAAAACCTCTGTATTGTCCAGTTTAATAATTTTATTAACCGGGTCTTCATTTCCAAACAATGCCTTAGCCATAGACTGAGAAAGCACCACCCCATCCGGATTTTTTAACAGCGCAGCAGGATTTCCTTTCAGTACCTTGAAGTCAAATATTTTAAAAAAATCTGGCCCGGTAAACAAAGCCGTCTTTTTAAAACTATTCCGGTTATAGGTGAGCAATCTTTCATCAGGATAAGACACATGTACCGCATGCTCTACCCCCGGAATCTCTGCTTTAACCGCCTCGGCCAATACGCCCGGGGTGGCATTAAAGCTAAGAATCGTTCCATTTGCAGTTTGGTTATTGTAGGTCACATAAGTAGTTTTGTAATTGGAAAACTGCTTGTCATAGCCCCATTCATAAGCTACATAAAGCAACAACAACATACAGCTGGCCAATCCAATGGCCAGGCCGCCCACATTGATCAGGGTATATCCTTTATGCTTCCATAAGCTTCGAAGGGCTATGCTCAAATTCAGTTTAAACATCTTATATCAATTCTTCAGTACGTCCTTTATTGATTTTTTCAGAGATCACATGGCCATCTTTCAGGTTGATGATCCGGTTGGAAAAACTCGCATCATGCGAAGAGTGGGTCACCATCACAATCGTAGTTCCCGTTTCGTTCAACTCACATAAAAGCTCCATCACCTCGTTACCATGAGAACTGTCCAGGTTACCCGTAGGCTCATCCGCCAGTACCAGTTTTGGTTTGGTGACCAGGGCCCTGGCCACCGCTACACGTTGCTGCTGTCCCCCGGAAAGCTGCTGTGGAAAGTGACCGCTCCGGTTCACAATATTCATTCGTTCAATGATCTCATTAACCAGTTTTTTACGCTCTGCAGCTGGAATTTTATTATAAATAAGCGGCAACTCAATATTTTCAAAAACCGTAAGTTCATCGATCAGGTTGAAATTCTGAAAAACAAACCCCATATGTTTCTTCCTGAAGTTAGAACGTTCCCGATCATTCAGCTTCAGTAATTCTGTTTCCATAAACTTGTAACTTCCGCTTTCTGGTTTATCTAGTAACCCCATTACATTTAACAAAGTAGATTTACCGCAGCCCGATGGTCCCATGATAGAAACGAATTCCCCCTCTTTAACATGCAGGTTGATTCCGTTTAATGCAGTCGTTTCAATTTCTTCAGTTTTATAAACTTTTTCGAGGTTTTCAATTCTTATCATAGCTTTCGTTTAATAGCGTTTTGAGATAAAGCAGTGTTCAGCACTGTATTTTTATTTATTAATTTGAATAATATCGTATTGATTATATTGATCGTAAGAAGAAGTAATCACCTCCTCGTCTTTCTGCAAGCCTTCCATAACTTCATAATATTTAAAATTCTTACGGCCCACTTTTATATTTCTTTTGGTCGCCTGTCCATCTTTGACCACAAACACCCAACTGCCCCCTGTACTCTGAAAGAACTGTCCTTGTGCCAGCAACAAAGATTTACTGTTGTCAGATAAGGTGAGCTTTACCTGTAAAGATAAGCCTCTTCTCAATTCATCCGGCGATTTACCTTCAAATACCAATTCTATCTGGAATTGTCCGGCAGTTACTTCAGGAATCACTTTCCTTACCGAAAGCTGATAGGTCTTTCCATCAAATTCACAAGTCGCCTTCTGGCCTTCTTTTACCCGGTTAATGTAGTACTCGTCTACCCCAGCCTGCAGCTTATAGCCCTGCATCACATCAATCTTTCCTAACATTTCATTGGAGTTATAGGATTTTCCAATCACAGGATCATAAGAAGACAACCTTCCAGCCACAGGTGCTTTTATAGTCATGTTTTCAATATTCTGACGAATGGTTTCCAAACTCTCGTTCATTCTTGTCACTGAAACATCAATTTGCTTCAACTGCATCACCCGACTTTGATTTTCCTGTTTTATAGCCTGTTTCAGGATATCTTTACGTCCCATATAATATTCATAGTCCTGGCTGGAAGCACTGAATTCTTCTCTGGTGATGATCTTTTTAGCATACAAAATACTATCTGTTTTATATTTTCTTGTCGCCGATCTTAAACTGTTTTCAATGACCATCATATCCTGGCTCATCACCCGCTGGTTCTGTTCCAGATCCAGTCTTACCTTCCGCAATTGATTGATCTGTTCCGTAATACTGGTTTCACTGCTGGTGTAATTGGAAAGCGCATTAGGATTTGCTATCCTTAACAAGGGTGTTCCTTTTGCCACAGAAGCACCATTTTCGGTAAAAATCTCTGCTACCGTTCCGCCTTCAGAAGAACTTACGATCACCGAAGTCAGAGGTACCACACTCGCATTTAATAAGGCCACATCTTCAAAATCTCCGTAAATAACCTTACTGATTGTAATTTTATCTGCATCTGCTTTATATACTTTATGAAGCGACAAACTGTATCCATAAGCCACCAGGCCTAAAAATACAAGGCCGCCAACCATCATCAGTATCGTTTTTTTATTGAATCTCTTTTTCTCTATTTTCTTGTCCATGTTGATCTATCACCTTATTGTCCGGAGATTAGCCAAGGGTATGCCAAAGCAAAAAACAATAATTATATCACTAATTATCAACAAGTTAAAATCAATACCACCTTATAACTGTTCATAAGCGAACAGTTATTGTACATCATCGAACACTTTATGTATTTTTGATCACATTAAACCAAAATATAACCATAATTAATTTCCTGAAAATGATAGATGCCAACGTTTTAGTGATAGATGATGATGACGACATCCTGCTCAGTGCCAAACTTTTCCTGAAGCAGCATTTTAAACAAGTGATCATCTGTAAATCACCCAAAGAAATTAATGTATTGCTGAGCCGGAACGAAATTGACATCATTCTGCTCGACATGAATTACCAGAAAGGGGCAAGTGATGGCCGTGAAGGTTTATACTGGCTAGAACATATTCTCTCTATAGACAAAGATTATGTGGTCATCTTAATGACCGCCTATGGTAATGTCGAACTGGCGGTTCAGGCCATAAAAAAAGGAGCCACAGATTTTATCCTCAAACCCTGGGAAAACGACAAGCTTTTCGCAACCTTATCTTCGGCCTCCAGGTTAAGACAATCTACCAAAAAAGTAAAAAAACTGGAGAAAATCCACAGTTCCATGCAGAAAGACATGGCGCGGGCTTTTGAACATATCGTTGGCAACTCTGAGCCCGTTAAACGCCTGCAGGGTACGCTGGTTAAAGTAGCCCCAACGGACGCCAATGTGCTGATCCTTGGAGAAAACGGAACTGGAAAACAAGTCTTTGCCTATGAGCTGCATAAACACTCATTGCGTAAAAACAATATCTTTATGCACGTAGATCTGGGCTCTTTGAATGAGAACCTTTTTGAGAGCGAACTTTTTGGTTATGCAAAGGGTGCTTTTACAGATGCCAAAGAAGACAAACCCGGCCGTTTCGAGCTGGCTGAAGGTGGCACCATTTTTCTCGATGAAATTGGAAACCTAACCTTGCCCCTGCAAGCCAAACTCCTCAGTGTAATTCAAAACAGAACGGTAAACCGATTAGGAGAAAGCAAGGAAAGAAAAATTAATGTACGTTTAATTACCGCGACCAATATGCCTTTAAATGAAATGGTCGGTAAAGGTACTTTCCGACAGGATCTCTTATTCAGAATTAATACTGTAGAACTGGTCTTGCCACCACTTTCTCATCGCGGAGATGATATTTTGCTGCTCGCCGAACATTTTCTGCAGAGTTTCAATGTAAAATACCACAAGAACCTTCAAAAATTTGACACCAAAGCAGAACAGATGCTGTTAAGTTACCAGTGGCCAGGAAATGTACGCGAACTGCAACACGTCATTGAAAGGGCAGTGATCATGTCCGACGGTCTGCACATCAGCACAGACGATCTGCAGCTCAGTCCGCAGAAATTTGGAGGTACCCCCGTCATGCAAACGGACATGGCCCTGGAAGACATGGAAAAACTCATGGTCCAGAAAGCCATAGATAAACACAAAGGCAATATCTCCAGAGCGGCATCAGAACTCGGACTAACCCGTGCAGCTTTATATAGACGCATAGAAAAATTTGACCTGTAATGTTTAAAAGCTTCACCTTCCAGCTGCTCATCCGGCTATTGTTTATCAATATGCTGGCCATACTCCTGGTTTATCTCATCAAAAATACAGAACTCTGGTTCACCATTTCAGGTATTGGCCTTATTCTTCTAACCAGCATCATTTCCCTTTACTATTATATTAACCAAATGAGGGAAGACATAAAACGCTTCATTCTGGCGGTTAAGATGCAGGACAATACCATTAACTTTAAAAACAAAGTGACCCGGGGCAGTTTTCCTGAACTGTATGAATCATTCAACGATATCATTAAAATCCACAAAGACATCCACCTGGAAAAGGATTCCATGTTCCAGCTGATTAAAACCATCCTGGAGCAAGTTCCAGTCGGTGTTATTGTAGTTAAAGATAAAGAAATAGATACAATGCAATCGGAAATTGTTTTCTTCAACATGGCCGCAACAAACCTTTTACAGGTGCCCGCCTATAAGTACTGGCACCGCTTAAAGAAACACCTCCCCTTTTTCACTACAGAAATCAACAATATAAAGGAAGGTGGAAAAAAGTTTATAGAGCTGAAGATACAGGATAAACTGACACAACTGTCAACAGAGGTGATTCCATTGAACTTGTACCACACAGATTATATCATTATCTGCTTCCAGAACATTAAAGATGAAATAGAGCAGAAAGAAGCCGAAGCCTGGAACCGGCTTATTGGCGTAATTTCCCACGAAATCTTAAATTCCATAACCCCCATCAGTTCCTTATCAGATACGGTTCACCGTATGGTAGCTAATAAAGAAACCCTGGATGCTGAAGATCTGGAAGATCTGAAACCTGCATTACAAACCATAAAAAGAAGGTCCGAAGGACTCCTTGACTTCGTTAAAGACTACCGCTTAATTGCAGAATTACCCACTCCTGACCTGCAGAGCCATACCATTGGCGAGATTCTTCAACACATTAAAGTTCTGATGCAGCCTTTTGCTTCCGGCAAGAATATCCAGCTAAAAATTGAACAAACCTCTTCAAAAATAACCATCAAACTAGACCTTAAACTTATAGAACAAGCCTTAATTAACCTGGTGACCAATAGTATTCATGCTGTTGAAGGCTGTGAACATCCGGTGATTGAAATCAATTACCGTTTAGAACAGAATCGACTTTTCCTGGATGTATCGGACAACGGTAAAGGTGTAGATCCCGAACTGATCGATAAAATATTTGTACCCTTCTTTACCACGAGGAAAAATGGTTCGGGTATTGGATTAACCATTACCCGAAACATTATGAAAATGCACCAGGGAAGTTTGGAAGTCAATTCCATTCCTTTCGAAAAGACTGTTTTCTCGCTGGTGTTTAAATATCAATAATTAAATTTTAGTGCCATTTGGAATAATTGCGCCCTTTTTTATAACGACGATACCATCCTTAACAGCATAAGTACCAAAATCACCGTTTGCAAGGTGCACACCGCCTATAATCTGGACATCATTACCGATCTTGCAGTTTTTATCCAGGATCGCATTGGAAATTACACATCTTTCTCCAATACCAATCAATGGATGACCACGATCGGTTTCCTCCTGGATCTCTTCCAGGGTCTGGTACCGGTCACTGCCCATAATATAGGCATGTTCTACTTTAGTTCCCTTTCCTATCCTTGAACGGATGCCAATTACAGTATGCTTAATATCGTCTGCCTGCAGGATACATCCCTCGGCAATCACTGCCTTATCCAATGTTGTTCCTAAAATTTTAGATGGTGGAAGCATCCGCGGACGGGTAAAAATACTGTGCTGACTGTCAAACAAATTAAACTTGGGAATATCGTCTGTCAGACCAAGATTAGCCTCAAAGAAAGAGGAAATATTACCAATATCCGTCCAGTATCCCTCATACTGAAAGCTCAGCACCCGATGTTCTTCGATTACACGCGGAATAATCTCCTTCCCAAAATCTTTCTCATCCGGATTCTCCGCAAAAATCTTGATCAGCAGGTCCTTATTAAAAATATAAATACCCATAGAAGCCAGGAAGTCCCTTCCTTCTGCATGCATCGCCTCACCGGTATCTGATGACCAGTCTTTCAATAATTCCGCAGCTGGTTTTTCTATAAAAGAGGTGATAATATTCTCTTCATTGGCTTTCAATATCCCAAAATCTGTTGCATCCTTTGCATTTACCGGAATTGTTGCAAGCGAAATCTCTGCCTCACTTTTAATGTGTGCCTCCAGCATTTCATTAAAGTCCATCTGGTACAACTGGTCTCCCGAAAGGATCAGTACATATTCAAATTCATGGTTCAGCAAATGGTGCATGGTTTGCCTTACCGCATCTGCCGTACCCTGGAACCAGGTTGGGTTCTCTGGTGTTTGCTCTGCAGCCAGAATATCTACAAAAGCATCACTGAAATGACTGAAGTGATAGGTATTCTTTATATGCTTGTTTAAAGATGCCGAATTAAATTGTGTCAGTACAAACATGCGGTGTATGCCCGAATTTAAACAATTTGATATAGGAATATCAACTAAACGGTACTTACCTGCAATAGGCACCGCTGGTTTGGAGCGGGTTTGGGTAAGCGGAGACAAGCGGGAGCCCTGGCCACCGCCAAGGATAACACCCAAAACTTTTTCGGTCATAACTCTTAATTTTACATTTGGTATAAATCTATATATTGTTGTGCAGCCCTATCCCAGGAGTGATCCAGCTGCATCATGTATTTTCGGATCTCTTTCATCCTTGTTTTCTCTTTATAAAGCTCATAAGCCCTTCCTATAGCATGGCCTACATCCCAGATACTGGTCTGGTCGTGACATATGCCAAAGCCACCATCCCCAATATCAATAACAGTATCCTTTAATCCTCCAATTCTTCTCACCACAGGCACAGTACCGTACCGCAGGGCATACATTTGGTTTAACCCGCAAGGTTCTACTCTGGAAGGCATTAACAGAAAATCTGCCCCCGCATAGATCTGATGAGACAATTGCTCATTATAACCTATATAGGCATTATAATTCTTTGGAAATAAATTTTTCAAATGCATTAATCTTCCTTCTACCTGCGGATCGCCAGAACCCAAAACCAATATATTAACCTCTCCTTCAAAATGATTTAAAGCATTGTAAAAAATATCGGGCAACAAATCTGCGCCCTTTTCCCCAACCAGCCTGCCAATAAAAGTAAACAGGGGTTTTGTAGGATTCAAGCCAAAAACATCGCAAAGCGCTTCTTTGTTTGCTGCTTTTCCATTTTCCGCTGTTTTTATAGTAAAGTTCTTATGCAACATGGGATCTTTTGCCGGATCCCAAACTTCATTATCAATTCCGTTGAGGATACCTACTGATTTTCCACGCTCCTGAGCAAGCAATTCTTCAAGGCCATTGGCATTGTAACGGATCTCCTCCAAATAGCTTGGTGATACAGTAGTTACCCTCCAGGCACATTTAATTGCAGCCGCAAGTGGATTGATTGCACCTTTCCAGTCCAGCTGACCAGATTTCCAGGTATCAAATGCGGGTATATAATGGAGCTTGTCCCATCCGAATTGGCCCTGGTATTGCGCATTGTGAATAGTCAATACACTGGGTACCCTGCTGAGTTTCCTGTAGCGCACGCAGTGTGACATCATAAAAGGAATTAGACCCGTATGATGGTCATGGCAGTGCAAAACATCCGGCTGATGCTCCCATTGTTCTATCCAGTCTAAAATGGCTATCTGAAAGGCAAGGAAACGTTCCGTATCATCTTCGTAACCATACACCTGAGGACGGTCTGTCAGCCCGGCAATATGGACAAGAAAAAGATCAAATCCGAGTTTATTGGTCTTTTCCCTGAATATTCGTACCGTAAAATCACGAAAGCCCAGTTTACCCCAGCCATCATACACCACTTCAAATTCATTTTCCTGCATAAACCGGGTTTCGTAGGCCGGCATCACTACTTTTGCAAAATGCCCAAGCTTATTCTGATATTTGGGTAAAGCACCAACCACATCTCCTAATCCCCCTACCTTTGCAACGGGATAACACTCGGCGCTTACATGTATAATCTCCATAATTTAACAGTTTCAAAAACCCTCTCAAATTAGGGATTAGAATACGTAAAGCAAATATTTAGCCCAAAATAATTTTGTTTAGCCCGATTTGATCTAATTTCGAAAAATAGACCATCTGAAAGTATGTTGGGTTTTACGAAGAAGTAAAGTTCAGATCGTCAGAAAAAAATAAAAAATTATAGTCGTTTAGAAAAAAGAAAGGAAGTGAATTATGTTGGAAAATTCTGTACAGCTACTTCAAGACTAACGATATCAGGCGGCTGCAGAAGCCGCAGATCTCTGAGGTCTTTTCGCAGCGTACGAGAATTTTCCGTAGCAAATTGCAGAAGAAGGAGGTGACCGGGTACTTTGCTTATTGAAGTTCTACAGGGTATGTGTTTTTTCCATTACTCCAGGTCCCGGTCATCTTTCCATTAGAAGGCAGAGAAATCAGAAAAATGGCAGGTGTATTTTCCTTACCATCCATACTGTCTTCTTTCATTTTTAACTGTCCTTTCTCCATACTACACCTTAGGTTGATCTCCTTTCCAACCTTGTCATAGTAATAGGAGGCATAAATCCGGTCTTTATAAATCCGGTCAATCACTAAAGTAATCGCATATTGATGATTGATCTTTCCAGTATAAAGCCCTTCATGAAAGCCTTTTGCAATAGCTGGACTGCAGTTCGCATTTTTGGTCAGTAAAAGGCATTTAACATAAGCGTTCAGATATGGTTCCAGAGATTTTACAGTTAAGCGGTTATTATAAACATCTGCTTTGTCTTCCAGTGCCTGGAAATAATGTTGCCCCGAACAAGACCTCCTGATGAGCAGTAAGCCCTCCTTTTGGAATTTCAGGTCATCGTCGTTGAGCTCATCCCCATCCATATCCCGGAGACATTCTGAATAGGTCGTATAAACAGCTTTATGCTCCCCGGTAACATCTTTCATGGTTTTGAGATAAGCACTCAACCGTTTCTTGCGATTGGAAATCACCATCTTATTTATGGCTTCATACCCAGCATCCGTAAGCAAGTCCCTGAATTTAATCAGTTTTCCGGTAGAAGCATCAAAATTATAGACATGTCCATATTCATTGAGAGAAGCCGAACTGTATTCTCCGTTCACCTCCACCGAAAAGATCTGGCTGGTATTATTCAGCACAGTATACCTCAATCCGGTTACCCCCTGATTGGAGCCAGCAGCCGGCCTTATAGATTCAAAAGGACTTTGCTTATACTTACCAGGCAGACTGTGCAGCTCAGCACCATGCAAAAAAGTATTGATTTGCTTTTCAGCAGACGTTTTCCCGGTTAAAAGGAAAAAATCAAGGTCTTCCTCACTAAATTTTTTAAGCTTGAAATGTTGCGCCTGAACGGACACAGAAAGCGTCAGAAACGCCAATACAATCCCCACTCTTTGTAGATAGATGTTCAAATTCATATTGTTTTCTTAGGTAAACAAAGATTAGAAATTTCTTTGGCTTAGCGAGGAAGGGAAGAGAATTATGTCAGAAAATTCTGTACAGCTGCTTCAAGACTAACGATATCAGATCCGCTGAAGGAGCGGACAGATCTCTGAGGTCTTTCCGCAGCGTACGAAAATTTTCCGCAGCAAATTGCAGAGAAGGGTGGTGACCGGGTAAGACGTATCAACTCCTATACGCCCAGCCCGGACTCTCCCCCCAGCTAAGCGCCCAGAAAAAATCGATATTACTCAGAGGAGACCTCAGCTTTCGAAGCAGGCCGCAAAGCGGCGCGCAGAAAGCGTAGTATCCGAAGAGTATATCGATTTTTTACTTAATAGCTTACATTTCTAAACATCAATGCAGCTACGGTCAGATTTGTCCTGCTGTCCACCAATATCGCCGCACCATTTGCCTTATTCTCGGTATATAAGTCAAAAGGCAACTCATCAGCCGTTTTCAAAACCACACGTCCAATATCGTTCAGCTTAAAATCATGCGCATCCTGTTTTGCAAGCGTATTGATATCTACTTTATATACAATCTCCCTAATCTTACATTTAGTGATCTTACTATTGTGCTGCAGCAAATACGTAATACTGTCATCCAGCGGACGCGCATCCATCCAGCACAAATCTGCCTCAATCACCTGCGAACTTTGCGGTAAATGATCAGAATTCACCAATACATCACCCCTGCTGATGTCAATATTATCTTTCAGGTGAATCGTAACCGACTGCCCTGCAAAAGCCTCTACAGGTCTTTGATCAAAGATCTCTATCCGGTCAATCACAGAACTGTGCCCGGAAGGCAACACCGTTACCTTATCATCAACATTAAAAGAACCACTCAAAATACGGCCAGCGTAACCACGATAATCATGTAATTCATCCGTCTGTGGGCGGATCACCCATTGCACAGGCATCCTGGCCAGGTTATAAGGCAATGCATCTTCCACATCCACACTCTCCAGAAAATGCAATAAACTTCTACCCTGATACCATTGCATATGCTCAGACTCATTGACTACGTTATCCCCTTTCAAAGCACTCACCGGAATGAAGGTCACCTCCTTAAGGTTAAGTTCTGCCGCCAAAGCCTTATATTTCTCCGTAATCGCATTAAATACCGTCTCACTGTAGCCTACCATGTCCATTTTGTTTAGGCACACCACTACATGTTCTATACCCAGCAAAGAAACCAGGTAAGAATGCCGGATGGTTTGTTCCACAACGCCATTACGGGCATCAATCAGGATGATCGCCAGTTTCGCTGTGGAAGCACCGGTAACCATATTTCTCGTATACTGAATATGACCAGGGGTATCGGCGATAATAAATTTACGCTTTTCCGTCTGGAAATATTTATAAGCAACATCTATAGTGATACCCTGTTCCCGCTCCGCCCTTAAACCATCTGTTAAAATCGCCAGGTCAATAGTACCGTCATCATTTTTACGGTTACTGGCCTGCAGCGCTTCCAGCTGATCGGCCAAGATAGAATCTGTATCATATAACAAGCGGCCAATCAGCGTACTTTTACCATCATCAACACTACCTGCTGTAAAAAATTTTAATATGTTCATTAAAAATACCCTCCTTTCTTACGGTCTTCCATAGCGGCTTCCGATACTTTATCATCCATTCTGGCACCACGTTCACTAATTTTAGATGCACTGATTTCAGCGATAATATCATCCAGCTCAGTCGCATCTGAACTGACCGCAGCAGTACAACTCATGTCACCCACTGTACGGAAACGTACTTTTTTACGTTCAACGATATCTTCCTCATCCATATTTAAAAAAGGAGAGGCAGCCATTAGCTGGCCATTTCTGGTAATACAATCCCTTTCGTGTGCGAAATAAATAGAAGGCAATTCCATTTTCTCTCTTTTAATGTAATTCCATACATCAAGCTCTGTCCAGTTGCTGATTGGAAAAACCCTTACATTCTCTCCTTTATGAATCCTTCCGTTGTAAATGTTCCAAAGTTCCGGGCGCTGACGTTTTGGATCCCACTGCCCAAACTCATCCCTAACTGAAAAAATACGTTCTTTCGCTCTTGCTTTTTCTTCATCTCTCCTGGCTCCGCCAATACAGGCATCAAAACCGTATTTAGCGATGGTATCCAGTAAAGTCACGGTTTGCAAAGCATTTCTGCTGGCATTTTTACCGGTCTGTTCAATCACTTTCCCTTCATCAATGGATTCCTGTACATAACCCACAATCAGTTTCTCACCAATTCTATCAATCATCTGATCACGAAAAGTGATGGTTTCTTCAAAATTGTGGCCTGTATCTATATGAACCAGTGGAAAAGGAAATTTTCCAGGCCGGAATGCCTTTTCAGCAAGACGAACCAGCGTAATAGAATCCTTACCTCCGGAAAATAATAAAGCTGGTTTTTCAAACTGACCCGCTACCTCACGTAAGATGTGAATGGCCTCCGCTTCCAGCTCATCTAAATAATCTAAATTAACCTTACTCATATCTTATTTCTTATTGTTGAGTGGCATGTAAACCACATTCTTTTTTTGACTGATCTTCCCACCACCATCTTCCGGCACGAAAATCTTCTCCTTCTCTTACTGCACGGGTACAAGGTGCACAGCCAATGCTGGGAAAACCTTTATCGTGCAAGGTATTGTATACCACGTTGTTTTCTTTAATATAAGCCTTTACTTCTTCCAATGTCCAGTTGAACAAAGGATGAAACTTCAACAACTGATTGCCTTCATCCCATTCTATATTACTCATATCATGACGGTTCAAAGATTGCTCTCCCCTAATCCCGGTTACCCAGATTTTTTTACCGTTTAAGGCCCGCTTTAAGGGTTCTATCTTGCGGATATGACAGCATTCTTTCCGGTTTTCTACAGATTCATAAAAGCTGTTTGGCCCTTTCTGATCAACCATAGCTTGCAAAGGCGCCGCTTGTGGAAAGTAGGCATGAATTTTCTTTTTATAAATCTCCAGGGTACGGTTCCAAACATAATAAGTTTCCGGAAACAATCTCCCGGTTTCCAGTGTAAACACCTCTATTGGAACATCATTTCTGAAAATTAAATCGGTAATCACCTGGTCTTCCCAGCCAAAGCTGGTTGAAAAGGTAATTTCTCCGGGATATTTTTGTGCAAAATACTGAAGTGACGCCACCGGGTCCAGGCCCTGTATGTCTTTCGCGATATCTGCTAAATAGGTATTCATTGTCTTAAAACAATTTTAAAATAAAACCAAAGATGCTGCGCAGGCTCACCAGAATCACAATAATCCCTACGGCTACCATAATGGTTTTCACAGAGATCTTATTGGACACCCTCGCTGCAATAGGTGCCGCCAAAGCGCTGCCGATAACCAAGCCTGCAACCGCTTCCCAGTGGGCACCGTTCAACATCGTTAAAAAAGTTAAAGAACTCATCGAAGCTATAAAAAAACGGGTAATTTTTACCGTTCCTAAAGAAAATCTTGGATTTCTACCTCCGGCAATTAAGCTGGACAAAACAATAGAGCCCCAGCCTCCTCCGCCTACCGCATCAATAAAGCCACCAAGCAGCCCCAGCAAAGAAATTTTCTTGATCTTTCCTTTTGCAGTTGGCTTACCGGTTTTATAGGCTTTAGATAGGATCACCCCGCCCAGAATCAAGGTATAAATAGAAACCAGCGGTTTGGTGTACTGGCTGTAGTGCTCCAGTGAGGACAACAAATAAGCTCCCGCTACTGCACCCAGGATACCAGGAATGATCAGTAAACGGAACAGTTTCCAATTCACATTACCCATACGATAATGCATCCAGCCCGCAATTCCATTGCTCAGAATCTCTGATAAATGGACCGCCATACTGGCTGATGCAGGTGGGATACCCATTGCAAGAGAGAAAGAAGTAGAGGTTACCCCATACGACATACCTATTGCACCATCAATCATCGCAAAAACAAATCCACCCAGCAAGAACCAATAGAATACAGGATTCAGGTTGAGCAGGAAAGTTTGAAACTCTGGTTCTTTATGCCAAAAAACAGCAATGACTACAGAGATGGACAGCACAATAGTGATCCAGACCAGCCATTTAAAGTTCAGTTTCATCGCTTTGCTTTTCTGGTCTTCGACCAGTAAGGAAGTAACTTTGTTGAGCTTCTTAACCTTATCTGTAAAATCACCTTCTAGTTTATTTCTGAGTTCCTGCATCTGTTGAAGAGTTATATTTAATTCGTCGGGTAAACCATCATTTAAAGTTTCTTTCAGTCTTTTGGCAATCGTTGGCGATTTTCCGTTGGTGGATATCGCAATTTTCAAGTCTCCTTTTTTAACAATGGAGCCAAGATAAAAATCACACAGCTCGGGTTTATCTGCAAAATTGGCGAGAATCTTCCGTTCCTTGGCTGCCGCACGGATTTTCTCGTTTAAATCTGCATTATTGGTTGCAGCAATGACCAGTTCCGCCGTGTCCAGATCTCCAAGTTCAAAGGCTCGCTGCGTAAGGCTTATATTTGGAAATTTTGCTGCCAGTTCTTTCAATTGGGGCAAAATTTCCAAAGCAACCAAGGTGATCTTTGCTGAAGGGCTGTTGTTCAGTAGTGCAGATAATTTTTCTAATCCAACAGGCCCTCCGCCCACTACCAGTGTATGTAAAGTATCTAGCTTAATAAAAACGGGAAATAACTGGTTGCCTTCCAAATTGTCTGTTGCTTAGAGTTCTTCTTTTAATGCTTTGTAAAAATCCTTGATGGGCTGGAAAGAAGGATGTAAAGAAACCACCTCTCCAAAAACGAGCAAGGCTGGTGCTTTGATTCCTTTTTCCAAAACAATTTCTTCAATGGTATCTACAATTCCGATCGCCAGTTTTTCCTCTTCGGTTGAACCACTCTGAATGGCAGCTACAGGAAGTTTATTTTTTCCTTCATTCTGAAAAAGTTTTACAATTTCTTTCAGTTTACCCAATCCCATCAGCACCACTACTGTCGCTTTCGTTCTTGCAGCTTCATAAAGGTCGTTAGAAATGGCACCAGATGCTGTTGTACCAGTAACCACCCAAAAGCTTTCACTTAAGCCCCTGTGGGTTACCGGGATTTGCTGAAGCCCTGGAACAGAAATGGAGCTGGAAAGACCCGGAATAACCTGTACCGGAATACTGTATCCGGCAGCATAGTCCAGTTCTTCATAACCTCTTCCAAAAACAAAGGGATCTCCGCCTTTCAAACGCACCACATGTCCGTAATTCAAGGCATAATCAACCATCAGTTTATTGATCTTATCCTGGGATAAGGAGTGTTCTCCTGATCTTTTACCCACATAAATCCGTATCGCATCTGCATGTCCGTAGTCCAGGATGGCCTCGTCTACCAAAGCATCATAAAGGATTACATCTGCTGATTTCAAGGCATTAGCCCCTTTCATCGTGATTAGTTCAGGATCTCCCGGACCTGCCCCAACTAAAGTGATTCTGGGTTCTTTGAACCCTGTTTTTTGTGTAATCATTGTTGAAACGCCCCCTCTCTTTTTGCTTTCATTTCCAGATAGAATCTTTCTGCAGCCTCCAGGTAAGTGGTTGCAAATTGTTCAGTCGGTTCATTCTTATTGATTTGCAATACCAGATCACTGAAACTGCCATTTAGCTGTACCTCTCCGCTATCTACATAATTAGCATCAAACTCACGGATTACTCCGGCTTGTGTACTGCTATTGACACTTTTATCCAGTAACAAAGCTTTTGCTGTATTGACTAAAACACTGTAGGTATGATAGATGGCATCTGCCCAGGCACCTGCCTCATAAGATCTTCTTGCCCATCCCAGTTTTTCTTCTCCTTCCAATAAAAGGGTCGCAACCAGGTCAATCACTACACCTGCACATTCGCCCACGCCAATAGCAGTTTCAAAAGTTTCTTCATGGCCCCAGTCTACATATTCCTCATCCTTCAGATTGGTCAGATCAGCCAATGGCTTCAACAACTGATAAAAATGATCTTTGGTTAGACGATCATAATACTGGTGAAAAGTTTCTCCTTCTTCCGCTTTACCGTGGTAATCGTCCAGCACAACTCTTAAAACGGAGGTGGCTCTTTTTGAAGGGACTTTAATTACGCGCTCAGATACCCGGCCTTCACCGTCCCCTACTGTTCCACCACCCAACATCACCTGAACGGCAGGTACTACTTTGCCATTGGCTTTGACCGAACTGCCATGAAAACCAATATGTGCCAGACCGTGCTGACCGCAAGAATTCATACAGCCACTAATTTTCACTTTGATATCTTTATCATAGATTAAATGAGGATATTCTTCATAAACCAATTCTTCGAGCGTCGCCGCAAGTGACATACTGTTGGAAATTCCCAGGTTACAAGTATCTGTTCCAGGGCAGGTGGTAATGTCTGCAATACTGTCAAAGCCCGGGGCAGCAAAGCCCAGCGCGTTTAACTTTTCAAACAAAACCGGCAAGGCCGATTTACGTACAAATTTCAACAGCAAGCCTTGGTTCTGCGTAATGCGAATCTCGTCGGCAACATAAGGTTGTATTGCTGCAACGAGTTCCCGGGCCATAAATGTGCGGATATCCCCTATTCTTACTTTAATATAGACGCCGTAAAAACCTGTTTGTTTTTGTTCAAACACGTTAGTAGCCAGCCAACGCTGATAGGCCGGTGTATCTTCTGCTTCTGTCGCTTCAGCAGGTAAAGCTGGCGGCGGTTCGGGCAGAGGAACGGTATTTAGGTCGATTTTAAAACTTTTAGATTTATTGGCCGTACGTTCTTCATCTACCAGTCTTAACACTTCATCCAATCCAAGCTTTTGAACCAGATATTTTAAACGTGCTTTATTCCGGTTGTTTCGCTCTCCATAACGATCAAAAACACGCAATACAGATTCTGTATAAGGAATGATCTGATCTTCCGGAAGAAACTCATGTACCGGATGGGCTAAAAATGGTTGTGCCCCTAAACCTCCTGCAAACAAGACCTTAAACCCGCGTTCTCCTTTTTCATTAATCTTTGGAATAAAACCCAGATCATGAATATAGCTGAATGCAGTATCTTTCTCTGTTGAAGAGAAGGAAATCTTAATCTTCCGGCCCATTTCCTGGCAAATCGGATTCCTCAGGAAATAAGAAAATACAGCATGTGCATAAGGCGAAACATCAAAAGGTTCTTCCGGATTAATACCAGAATCAGGTGATGAAGTTACATTTCTAACGGTATTTCCGCAGGCTTCACGCAAGGTGATGTCATCTCTTTCCAGCTGATCCCAGAGCTCGGGTGTTCTGTCCAGGCTTACATAGTGCATTTGGATATCCTGTCTTGTGGTCAAATGCAGATTACCACTGCCATATTCATCGGCAACATCGGCTATTTTCAGCAGTTGCCTGAAAGTAACTTTACCAAAGGGCAGCTTAATGCGGATCATTTGCACCCCAGGTTGTCTCTGACCATAAATCCCTCTGGCCAGACGCAGGCTCCTGAATTTTTCATCATGAATAAGACCTTCCCTAAAGAGACGGATCTTTTTTTCAAGATCAATGATATCCTGCTCTACGACAGGATTTTCAAGTTCTGTTCTAAAACTTTGCATGTTTATTCTAAGTTTTTGATTAAAAAAAAACTTCCCCGTTGGTTAGACCGAAGAAGTTTCTATATATTTTACCCCATAACAGTCTTAAGCGCTGCGCCTACAACACAGGAACATCATATTATTTTTAATCATGGTTGTTTTGTTCATATCACAAATATATAAAGTATATAGGATATATAGTCTTTATGGATGAAATTATTTTATATATTTTTAAGAAAGGGCTATAAACCTATAATACAAGCTACTGTAACTAGAGAAAGCTTATGAATTTTACAATAGAAAAACCGATTATAGCCTAGCTTTGGAAAAACTTATGGAAATAAAGTAGTTGATAAGTGATGGCATTAGACCAGTAATCCCAGTTGTGGCTGCCAGGGCGAATAATAAAATCATGAGGAATATTATTATAGAGCAGTTTCTCATGAAATTTCAGGTTAACCTGGTAAAAGAAATCGTCTTTTCCACAATCAATAATCAGAGAAAGTTGATGTTTACTGAGCAGGGGCAACATCTCGGTTACGCTGTTTGCGGTCCATCTCTCCGGGTATTGAGCATAGGTTCCCAAACGTTTAGAGATGTTCCAGTTGTCAGGGAAAGGTCGCAGGTCAAGCCCACCACTCATGCTTCCGGCAGCGCCAAAAACATCCTGATGTTTAATCGCCAGGGAAAGCGCGCCATGTCCACCCATACTCAGCCCGGTAATGGCCCGGCCTTTTCTGGAGGCTATTGTTTTATAATGTTGATCGATCCAGCTCACCAATTCTGAGCTAACATAAGTTTCATATTTCCAGCCGGAGTCTTCCGGGCTGTCCAGATACCAGCTGGATACATTTCCATCGGCGCAAACCAGTATCATATGAAATTGGTCGGCAACATCTTTAATGGCCGGAATATTCTTGATGTAATCGTTATAGCTTCCTCCATGACCGTGCAAAAGATACACTACAGGAAAATGAGACTGACCTTCATATCCATCTGGCAAAACAACCACGGCCTTGATATTTTTCTTCATGGAGGGACTATAGGTAAGAGCGGTATCTACTTTTGCGGCCCATAATGATGTTGTTAAAAAAATCAGCAATAGTGTTCCAAAGAGTTTGTTCATAGCAAGGGTTCGGTTTATTTTGGTTAAGATATAAAATAGGTTCAAATTTTTAAAAAAAAGCATTGACCATCTGCATTAAACGACATTCACTACCTATTTTAGAAATTACATTCTTTTTTAGGTTATTAATTTTTTTTTCGTAAAAATAAAGAACACATTTGAAAGGAACCAATTCTTTTCATCATGAATTTTGTAGTAAAAACCACTGTATTCGCCTTAACGGTAATCATTTTTTGGGAAACCGGTTGCAGAAAAATTACGCCTTCGGAAGAAAAACCAATCGTCGTTCCTACGGTAAACAACAATCAGTTATTTATTCCTGTTAAGCTGGAATCTCCCAAACAGCAGATACAGTTGAAATACCTTGAAAACTCTAATATGCTCCTTTCTGCAGAAGATAATACGGGCAGAAAAGAGCTGATCAAATACAACAAAAACAAATTGGCTTCCGGCTTTGAAATCTACGAAAACAACCAGATTGTTTATTCATCTGATTATTTTCGGGATGCCGGTGGCAGGGTAAATACCATTAACCAATTTAAAATAAGCGGCCCTGCATTTACGCCTATTGGTCATCTATCGATCGGATATGATTCTGGTAACCGAATATCAGAAGTCAGCACCTTTGACTTGCATGATCGGCTATTGGAGCATAAAATTTATACTTATGACCAGCAGGATAATCTGATCCGTACCGAAATTGAAAAGCCTTCTTTAAAATCAGAGACCTGCATTTGCACTTATGATCAAAAAAAGGGACTGTGCAACGCTGTCCCAAATGCGCTCCTGTTTAATCTAGAAAGCCAGTACAAATTCCTTTTCTATTCGGTTACAGGCAACTTATTAAGCAAAACCGCTATATCCACTGACAAAGGTTATACCTGCAGTTACGCATACAATTCGCAAAATTATCCTTCAAAACAGACCTTAATGGAAGGCGGCCTGACGACCACCTTCACCCTGACCTACAAAACCCTTCCCTGATTTATAAGTTTACAAAGGCTGTTGGAAGACCGGCTGATTTGACGCTTGCTACACTTTTTCCTCCATTTGTCTTTACCCGGATAATGGCGCGGCCATTATAGAGCTGAACTTTTCTGGAACCGGTTGATGTTCCCTGGTCCTGGATCAGGCTGCCATCACCGGTCAAAGAGAATTCCACCAGGTTCATCGCATCCAGACAAAGGACACCTTTTGAATCAAAAGCTTTAACTTCCAGTGTGGCTATTCCGTCCTGTTCTCCCGCTTTCTGGAGCACAAATTTAGTTGGCTTAGACCATTTATCACTTTGGTATTCCTGTTCTATCTGATCGGTCACTGTTGTTTTTCCTTTTTTGGCAACCACCTTAAAGGTATATTTTCCTTTTACCATGGGCACCTGCCAACGCAAACCTGCAGCTGGGAAATTCTGACTATTGCGCTTTTTCACACCGTAACTTTTGCCATTCACAAATAACTCCGCCTCATCACAGTTGGAATACACCTTAACCATTTTTTCTTCTCCTTCCTCACCCCACCGCACTGGCCAGCTGTGACCGTAAATGTGTGCCATAGGCTGGGTTGTCCAGTAAGACTGAAAAACATAGAAAGCTTCTTTCTTTGTGAAGTCCCTTTCTATAACACCCTTCTGATTTACATAGGGAACCGGGTTTTCCGGCCTCACAGGGGTAGAGAAATCTTTAAATGGCCAGTAAGCTGCCCCGCTTAACCAAGGCATTTTTTCCTGCTCCTTCAAGTGCCAATCGATCAGATTACTAATATAGCTTTCACTCCAATCACCATCTTTAGATACCCTTGCTGCACCACCATAAAGTGAGGCATCTCCGGCACGTTCATCTGCTCCGCCACCAATTTTAATTTTGCTTAAGGCATTGTCCGGGTTCTCCGAATGTCTTCTTGCATGACTGTCGCCACCCCATTCTACGTGTAAAAAATGATCTACTTTATTAAATTCCTCTTCACTTACTGCTTTATATTCTGTGTAATTTCCGCGGTACCAGCCTGCCCAGATGGAGGGAGAATACACATCGACTATGTCTTTACAGAAGTCACACCTTCGGATGGCGGTTTTTCTGGAAGGATCCAGCTGATGGGAAAGGTCGTTAAGTTCCTTCATAAATGTCCTGATTTTCTGCTGATCAAACTCCGGGAAATCACCCGGCCAGTCGTTCTCATTTCCCATTCCCCAAATAATGATGGATGGGTGATTGTAATGCTGTTCTACCATATGGGTCAGCATCCTTTTGGCCTGATCCTGATAGATCTGTCCACCCAAACCACCTCTGCACCATGGAATTTCTTCCCAGACCAGAATGCCCAGACTATCGCACAAGTTGAGCACAATTCTGGATTGCTGATAATGACCAAGGCGAATAAAATTTACGCCCATTTCTTTCATCATCCTGATTTCCGTCCGAATCATATCTTCGGTCATCGCGGCCGCAACATCAGCATGATCTTCATGACGGTGCGTTCCGCGCAGTAGCAATCTTTTGCCATTCAGCATGAACGGCCCCTTTTTTACAAACTCAAAATTCCGGAAGCCTATCTTTTCTTCCTTTTTCACCGTTTCTCCGTTGGCTGTTATACTTAAGTTTACCGTATACAACTGAGGAACGTCGGGCGACCAAAGCTTTGGCGACTTGACCTGGATATTGCTCAACAAGGAGTCGCTTTTAAACGTATTCAATTGCTTATTAAAATTATAAACCACTTTCCCAGAGGGATTCTTCACACTAATCTTGACCATTGCTGAAGCAATCTGATCAGGATTGTATAATCTGGCTTTAATATCCAATTTACCATTTTCTCCTTTTGCATCCACCTCCGCATGGGCAAACAGCTTATCAACCGACAAAGCTGGGGTATAAACCAGATTTACATATCTATAAAGACCTCCGTACACATTAAAATCCGATAAGTTAGAAGGAATCATTTCCAAGTCTCTGGAATTGTCGCACCGAATGACCAGGGGAACTTTACCTTTAAACTGGGTCTGAAATTCAGGCCTTTTTTTAAAGGCTTCGACAGCCTCGGTCAGATCGGCGGTCCATTCATCATAGCCACCCGTATGTTCGACTACTTTAGTGGTATAGAGATATACTTTTGTTTTCTGGCCGGCACCTTCAAAGTGAAGCAGGGTCCGTCCTTTTGCATAAGGATTATTCACATCCAGCAAAATGCGGTACCAGCCTGGGCCCTGATAGTAATTTACATCGGGATCTACGGCATCATGTGCATTAAAACAATGTGGCAGATTTACTTTTTCCCAAATTGGCAGGCTTTCCGGATTCCCCTCTTTAACGGGCCTTACAGCTTCCCAGATTCCCCCCAGGTCTCCTTTAAGATATTCCCAGTTTTGGATGAGTCGTTTGGAGGATTGTGCATGAAGTAACGGACTGCACAGGATCAATAAGATCAAAAGTAAATTTCTCTTCAACATAAAGGTTATTTGGCTACTATTAAATGCCTAATTTCAGGAATTAGGGGCATAAATCTCAAAGTTAACCAAAGTGTTACCACAACACTCTGTTAAATTGGCAAAAGATTCAGTTTTTACAACCTATTTTAGGGGCCACAAAATATTTTATAGATTCCATTCCAATATAATGCCTCTTTGTTCCTAAATTACAAAGGTTATTTGCAAAAGGATAGTTATGTACAGCTGCCAATGAAATGGGATTAAAAATTGTAAAATTTATATTTTTTGGAAACTACTTTGTTGGCCTGCTTGCTCTCGCCTTAACCATTGAATCCACCCTCCAGCTAAAACTGCCTTTCAATTCTTTATGGTACTATATCCTGATTTCCCTGGTCCCGGTGGTGTACTACACCTATGCTTATATGGGGGTCAATAAATTTGCTTCTGACCTCAATCCAAGATCAAAATGGTATTCAGAACATCAGCCTACTGTAAAGTTGAGTCAGTTAATTCTGGGCTCAGCCAGTATATTGATCTTCCTCTACCTGTTCTTTCATAATTTTTACGCAATTTTTCATCTTCCGATCATTTACTGGATCATTGTATTTGTCCTGCTGCTGGCCGCAGTATTATATTATGGTCTGCTCCCTTCCTATTTTTTCAACCTCAACTTAAGAAACACGGGCTGGTTAAAGCCTTTTGTGATTGGTTTTGTTTGGGCTTGTACAGCCAATATCGTACCGCTGGTGGTGCTTAGAATCGAAACAGGCATCAATGGAGCAGAAGGCGTTTTCTGGATATGGCTCTTCATGAAGAACTGGATGTTCTGTACCGTTAATGCCATCATGTTTGACATGAAAGATTATGCGATTGACGCCAACAGGGAGCTGAAAACCTTCACCGTTAGAATGGGCTTGAGGAAAACCATTTTTAATGTATTGATTCCTTTGCTGCTGGTTGGGATGCTTTCTCTATGCATTTTTGCTTACCTCAAACATTTCTTGCTGATGAGTGTCGTCTTAAACCTTATTCCCTTTGTACTGACCACAATTGTAGCCTATTCAATGAACAAGCGAAAAAATATCCTCTTCTACCTGATCGTCATTGATGGATTGATCTTGGTGAAAGCATGTTGCGGAATAGCGGGGGTATTGATCCAGTAAAACCATTTTTGCACAGTATTGTTATGTAAAAACTATGGAACCATTTGACATCCAGATCAACATTTCAGGAAATATAACCACATTGCTGGTTTTTCCAGATCCTTATGAGCCGATCTATGAGGTTTATGAAGACAAAAACCGCCTTGGTGTGGTTTATAAAGACACCGATAACAACAACTGCTGGTGTTCTGATGAACCCATACCAATGGAAATCATTAATCTCATCGGCAAACAGATCGACGCCTATGAAGCCCCCGCAGAAGGTATTTAGCCGAAGACAGATTTCGCTTTCCGAATGGCTTTCTCCAGGTCAATCCCCTTACCAAGTACACCTTTAAACAAGTCTCCTTTTACTTTCAACCGGTCTATGGCATTGAAAATCGTAAAATCCTGCATTTTTAAACCAGGTTTTACTTCGTCCCAGTGCAGCGGCATAGACACTGTGGCTCCAGGTTTAGGGCGAAGAGAATAAGGGCCGGCGATAGTTGCTCCCGGCCGGTTTTGTAAAAAATCCAGATACATTTTTCCTTTTCTGTTGGCCACCATTCTTTCCAGACTGGTATATTCCGGAATTTGTTTATGGACCAGATTCACAATGATCCGGGCAAACATCTGGCTTTGGTCGTAGGTGTATTTTGCGCCCAAAGGAATATAAATATGCATACCGGTTGATCCAGATGTTTTACAGAAGGAAGGTAGGTCGATAGCATCCAACACCTCTTTCACCTCAAGCGCTGCAGCAACGACCTGATCAAAGGTATTCTTATCCGGATCCAGATCTATGACACAATAGTCGGGTTGATCGGGAGATTCTACCCGACTGAACCAGGGATTCATTTCGATACAACCCAGTGAGGCCATCCACAGTAATGTTGCCTCATCGGCACCAACCAGATACTCCTTTTCCTCTCCTTCACTGGTGGTATAAGGAAAGGTCTTCGCCCAGTCTGGTGCCGTATTGGTCACATCTTTCTGGTAAAATCCTTTTCCATGAATGCCTCCGGGAAAGCGGTTCAGTGACATTGGACGGTCTTTCAGGTAAGGTAAAATATATTCAGCAACCTGGTAATAATAATTAAACAGGTCTCGTTTACTTACTTTATCTTCAGGCCAATAGAGTTTACTCAAATGTGTAAACTTCAATTCATGCCCGCAGATCTTTCGAACCTGCGTTTCATCTTTAGGGTTCAACAGGGTTTTTCTTTGTTTGTTTTTTGGAGGTGTTATGGCTTCCTGATGCCTATCTGTAGCTTCTTCTTTCACAATCTTTTCTGTTTTTTCCAAAATATCTTCTTTCGGCGCTGCGGTTTCCCGCAGCACCTCTCTCGCTTTCTTGTCTATACGCATCCCTTTAAAAGAAGGATGCCGGAATACCCCATCAGAAGTCACTTCTGAAAAAGCAACCTCACAAACCAGTTCCGGCTTTAGCCAAGTGGCTTTGGCATTTGGAGGGTTCGGCCTGAACCTTGAAGGTTTATTGACATCAGGGAGTTCTTCAAAAGGGCTTTTATCTGTAATTAAAGGTTTAAATTGAGCCATCATTTCCTTTTGCAACTGATCGTTGAACCCAGTACCCACCTTCCCAACGTACTGGAGTTTACCATTTTCATAAACACCCAACAACAGGGAACTGAAGGCTTTAGGGGTATTGGCATTCTTTGTGTAACCTGCAATCACTACTTCCTGCCTTTTATGGACCTTAATTTTGACCCACTCCTTTGAACGGTAGTTGTAAGAATAAGTACTGTCTTTTTTCTTTGCAATAATTCCTTCAAGCCCCATTCGCTCTGCAGCCGCATAGAAATCTATACCTCTGGCATTAAACACTTTGCTCAAACGTACCCGGTCGTCCTGTTGCGGTAAAATGGTCTTCAAAATATCCTGACGCTGGCACAAGGGCAATTCTCTCAGGTCTTTACCATCATACCACAGCAGATCAAATACGTAATAAACCAGTTCTCCGTCAGCTTCACTTCTCCAGTTCTGAAGATCTCCAAAATTAGAAACCCCTTTATCATTTAAGACCAAAACCTCACCATCCAGTACTGCATTCATCTTCCAGCCCTCCAGCAAGTCACGAATCGGGTAAAATTTATCGTTAAAACTTTTCTTATTTCTAGATAGGAGTTCCACTTTTCCGTTATTCAGGTAAGCCAAAGCACGGTATCCATCCCATTTTACTTCATATTGCCAATCAGGATCATCAAAAGGTCCATCGACCAGGGTAGCCAGCATAGGTTTCTGGGCTGTTGGAAATTTCATTTTTGCCGTACTTTTTAGCTGGGCTTTTACATCCTTTTGATTGCTGTGCCAGATCTGGTCACTGCTCTTCTCCGCCTGGGCAATGGTTTTATTGGAAATCACAGATTTATCTTCTTTAGTGATGTCCTTCACCGATGCATAATCATCATTATGCTTGATCAGCAACCAGCTGTTCTCCGCCATTCCATGGGTTTTCACCAGGGCAAATTCACCTTGTAACTTTTCACCATGAAGTTTAAACTTCAATGAACCTGCTTCCAGCTGTTTGAGCAGAAATCTTTCCTGGGCCTTTTTTCCTTTAATTTTTTCTATAGGTTCGTAGGTACCCTGGTCCCATACAATTACAGTTCCTCCTCCATACTCCCCTTTTGGGATCAGTCCTTCAAAATTCCGGTAATCAAAGGGATGATCTTCTACCATCATGGCCAGACGTTTGGTCTTAGGGTCTGTAGAAGGACCTTTAGGCACCGCCCAGCTTTTCAGTACACCATCCATTTCCAGCCTGAAATCATAGTGAAGCCGGCTGGCATCATGTTTCTGAATAACAAATGAAAGTTTTTCCCGATCCTTACTTTTTCCTGATTCAGGCTCTTTCGTTTTACTAAAATCGCGCTTGGCACTGTATTTTTCCAGACTCATATCCCTGTAGGTTTGACTGCAGGGTTAACAATCTAAAAAATGATATGGTTTAGAATTTAATAAAAACCAGGTTATTAAACCTTTAGACCATCACTTCACTGGGTAAAATTCCGAAGTAACGTTTAAAAGCTTCCGTTAAATGACTCTGATGGTTAAATCCAACGGCCGCAGCCACCTGGCCTATACTTTTCCGTTCCTCCAGAATCAGCCTCCTCGCTTCTTCCATTCTTAAACGAGTCACATAACCATAAATGGTCGTTCCGTAATACTCTTTAAAGCCCTTTTTCAACTTAAATTCATTTAGAGTTACCTGTTTAGACAACTCAATAATGGTTGGCGGATATTGGTAGGTGGCATCCAGGATATCCCTGGCATGTTCAATTTTTTTGAGGTCATCCTGCTTGATCAGGTACTTGTCTACTTCCGTCCCTGAATGCATCTGTTCAAGTTGTAGCATCAGCAGTTCCAATATTTTGGCCTCTGTATGCAGTCTTTTCAGTTCACCTGTTCTTTTACACTCACAGATATCATTGATCACCCTCTTCATTTCCGATGTAACGGAGAGATCTTTGGCTGCAAACGAGCTATACTTTCCTTTAAGGATTTCCTTTACAAACTCAGAATGCAACAGGGAGTGCTGATCTATCAAATGAAAATAATATTGTTTGGACATCACCAGCAAAAAATATTTATACTCCAGCTCCGGCATCATTGGATACTTTCCCTTTAAGGAAGGAATATAACGGATATTGTGCCGGCTGCCTGTTCTTCTGTTGTTTTTGGGCGCATTCTTTTCCATGGAGGAAGAAGATCCGTAGAAAATAAACTGGGAGGTAATCGCTTCACCTTCTACTTCAGAAATGACCTTAACGTGCTCATTAAATTGCATGGTAGAGTGCACAAGGAATAAACCACCGGCACTGAGCTGATAGTTAACCAGCTTTTCTGCCGGCAGGCTTTTAATATTAACCTGTTTCTCGGACAAAGGCGTATGAGCCACGTAGAGTTCGGGAATTTCTTCTATAAAAAGCCATTCATCTGATCCCTCTATTTTCGATTTGATCTTCATCTTTAATTCTTATTTACGCATCAGCTGATAAACCTCATTCATATAAATAGCTTCATCTATCGCCATTTTAAACTCCTCAAATTCCTCTTCTGCAAAAGCGAAGCAGATGTCATGATTGGGCGTATTCAACACAATACGTTTCTCACCATTAGGAAATGGCAAGCTATTATCTTCAAAAGGCAAACTGTTCACAACTTCTCTAAATAAGAGAAAAGCCTCTTCTGTAAAATTCAGCAGTAAATTATTATGCCATAAGTAATATACTCCGCAGCCTGCACAACTGCTCAATACCGTGTTTCCCCTGGTGCTTAATACCCTTGTCTTACACATATCATTCTGTTTTTATAAGTTTCATTTCCTGTTTGATCATGCCGGAAAAAAACGGGCCATTACCAGACAGCCTTTGTACGCTGGGCCTTAACCCATATTTTTGTTTAACAACACTGCTTTGCTGGCTATTCGGCCCCGATTCCGTTTGTCCGATATCCTGTAAGGCGGCCTGCAGGCTGGATTCCTGAGGGTCTCCGAAGTTATGTGTTACGTCATCATCTGCAGCAATGTCAGGAATAAAGCCATCAAAATAATCGCTGTTTCCTTGTGCATTTTTGATCAGAAAGCCTGCTGTATACAGGTTGTACTGATCTATTTTAATGCCGAAAAAACCAACAGGTTTTCCATAGGTCTGGCTACCGATCAGTTTGACTTTAAAATAAGGTTTTAAAATATTGATCAGCATTTCACTGGCGGAGGCCGTTTCATTGCTAATTAAAAAATAGATATTCTGAAGGGTCTGCAAACTTCCAGCCTTACTAAAGCGATAAGTATTCCCTGTTGTAGAAAAGTCCACATCCGCATAAGTTGCCCTTCGCCCATTTAAATAGACCGCTTGTCCGTTTCCATCAAAATAGAGCTGATTTTTCAGGAGGGTAGCTTTTCCCTGTTGCATCAAACTGTTGTATTGTTCGCTGCACATCACCTTATTATTTAGTGCACTTGTTGCCAGCAAATTGGCCAGATACCTGGCTGTTTCCACATAGCCTCCATGGTTGTAACGAAGATCTATGACCATCGTTTCTATATGACCACCGACAGCAAAATCAGCAAAGTTTTTATTTAACCCCTCTTTTGAGCTACTGAGCGGCGCAAAATGCCCATAGGCAAGATAAGCAACAGGTTTGTTTGCTACGCGAAGTAATTGTGCATCTAAAACCGGATCACTACGGTAGGAAGCCTTTTGAAGCTCGACAGCTACCGGTAGTCCTTCTTGCCTGAGCAGGTCCAGTGTCAGAGAGGCTCCATCCAAGCCAGCCAGTAAACTTGCAGAAGAAGCCGCTGTTCCGTTCACAAATCTGACCTCATCTCCCCGTTTTATACCCGCCATGGCGGCCGGAGAATTAGGATATACCAGTTTCACGTAGAATTCCTCTCCAAATGAAGCGAACTCCAGCCCAAAACCATAACCATTTCCCTCTGTATCCAGGCTTGCGACAACGCCTTTATTCCCTGTATACAGATCAATAAAAGAGTATTTTGGTACACCGGGCAATGCACCTTTTTCAAACGGGAAACCTGATGCAGTATTGATCTTGTATTGGCTGAAGGCATATAATGCCGCTTTAAAATTTTGAAGATCTGTTGCGCCGCTGGTAAATCTTCGTGGATTGAATACGGAATAATCGGGCAAGGCATCATTCCATAAATAAGTTTGCCTGGCATACAGGTAAATGGAGTCGAGCGTAAAGGCCGTTCTGCTGCCTGTTGTTGGGGAAACGGGAAGTTCAGTTTCTATAACAGAAGTCTTCTTACAGGCAAAGAACCCTGTAAGAAGTAACAAAAAGAGCCCTTTATACCTCGGCTTCACCATCCTTTTTTAAATCTTCACCTCCTCAAAAACTTCTGCAAAGCGGCTAAAAGTTTCATTGGCTGCATGAACGGCTAATTTTTCCTGTTCTGCATTTGTGGCTTGCTGATTTAAAACGGCTACAAAACTCCCCCATTTTTGACCAGTTGCTTCTCCGTAACCAGAGAAAAAAGAAACACCTTTAGTAATTCCACCTTTTTCCAGCATTTTTACAATGATACTTCCCCCCATGATAGAGCCTTCCATCACATATAATGCGCCAAGAGCCTGTAAATGATTGGTGATTTCCGGAAGGTTTATCGTTGCAGGCTCATTGATCTGACCACCAAGTTCTTCTATATCCCTTTTAAGGTAAGAAGAATTTCGCCTGTCTTTGTAGTCCGGCAGCAATTCTTCAGTAATATAAGGTGCAATGGCTTGCTCTACCTGGCTAAAATACGTGTAAAAATGATTCAGGAAATCAGCGTAATCTTCATTACTCCTGATGGCCTTCAATTTTTGTACGACTTGTTTTTCTAAACTTAAATGCGATTCTTTTGTCGCTTCTTTGATGGTTGTACTTAACATATCTTTTTATTTATTGTTTATAGTCTAAACTGGGATTTATATAAAATATTATTCTGTAATGATAATAGGAGAAATTGATCTTGGAGAAACGAGACTTCCGCTGATCTTAGTTGCCTCATGGTCATAATACACTGTAGGAAGATAAAATTCACCCGTAGAATGCTCTGTTGGTATATCAACCACGAGTCCCTTACCATCGGCAGCAACACTTACAATGTCCAATATATTAAAACCATCCAAAGAAATTAAGGTAATCGTATTACCGGAAAGATTACGAAACGGTAAAGTAACCCTTGTCCCTCTTTTGACCTTTATTGGTTGGGCACTGGGATTAAAGATATATGGAGGTGCAAAATCTGCTTTATTAATCGTAATAAAATCTGTTTTACTCCTAACAGACTTATCACCGGTCACAATTTTTAATTTGTATTTGCCTGGTGCAGGAAGATTGGTTTGATCGTAGGTATCTACAAAAAGATTTAACGCTGTTCTCCCGAGATCAACAATCATCAGCCTTATTTCCTGACCACTTCCATCCACCAGATAAGCCTTTGTTTTTTCCAGATCCGGAATAAGGTAGTTGACTCTCCCATTTAAGTTGATCTGGTCGTATTGTTTAGTCGCTAAGGGGCTTTCATCGTTCAGTTGAGGAGGAGCCTGATTGTTGACCACCTTAAGTTTATAGCTTGCTGAAGTTCCATTTTGAGCAGTTACCGTATAGGTCAGACCATCCTTCAAAGCGACTTTCTTTCCAGAAGCGGGAGATATTTTAGCCCGTTCTGCCACCACAATTACCGGGGCAATAGAATCTGGTATATTGGTATATCCCGGCCAGTAAAGCGTAAGTGTATTCTGATCGATAGCTATACTGAGCTCACCACCATTTACCGCGGGTACAGTAAATGATTTGATCTCAGTAAATGGGTAGTCTATTTCATTTATTGTTTTTTTACAGGAGGAAAGGCCTAGTAAGACCATCGATGCAGCTGTAAATAATAGGCATTTTATAATATTCATTTGACTGAAATTTGGGTTATTTTACCGTTATTTTAACAGGGTATTTAAGCGTAACAGTCTTACTGTAAAAACGCACTTTTATCTTGTAAACACCGGATTTAAAATCCGTAAATGTATTCGTCTGTAAATTGTATGTTAAGGCTGAGCTTGTCGCAAAAAGCTTATAACCACTATTGTTATTAATTACAAATTCTTTTTGGGCTTCATCAATTAATGTGATTTTGATGAGAGATCGATCCAGCTCAATATTTCCTGAAGGAATATCACCCGACCAGGGTATGTATAATGCGGGATTGTCAAATCGGCTAACCACCAATTCTGTAGTTTCTGTAGCAGTACTGATCTCTTCCAGTTTAAAATCTCCCTGCTGTACTTCGATGAGCAATTTATAGGTAGATTTAGTCCCGTCTTTACCCGTTACGGTATACGATATATTTTTATTCTGATCAAATAGATCAAGAATATTTTCGACAAGAGTTCCACTTGCCGGACTGACAGCAGCTCCCTCAGAAACCTTAATATCCGGCTGTAGAACAGTCAGGTACAAATAATAAGGCAAGTACAGTTTAATGGTTTTCTCCGTTTCATTCACTACGCCTACTAGCGGATCTCCAGATACATTCGTAACCTGGTAAGACAGGATCCTGTTTTGCGCCTGAGCTGGTGGTTCAACCGTCTCCGTTTTTTTACAGGAAATTAGAAGAATACCTATAACCAGGCTGGATATGACTTTTAGTAATTGTTTAAATTTCATTTATATTGACATTTATAGTATTAATAACTGCCGGAAATCTTAATTCCCGGCAGCTGACTCTGTTCAATCAAATATTTATGTGTTTATAGAATGCTTACAACAATCTTTGGTAGTCAAGACTGTAGAAAGGATAATTGGTAGCATACGGTGTGCCTGCTGGCGTGGCATTATAATAAATGCTGTTGATCCTTACTTTATAATTTGCACCACCCGCTATTTTTGAAATCAATATAATCGTACGGTTAGCCACAGCAGTAACTTGATGATTACTGATCACGTAATTGTACCATCCAATTGTAGTTCCGGTGTTATATCCGATCACTCCGCCGGTCAATGCTGTTCTTGACGTAGATCCACTAACCGATCCAAAGGCCACATCAGTATAATAAAGATCAAACTTGTCACTGTTTACTACAAAATCACCAGTTGCTGAACCCTGGAATTTAAAATCATAAGTAGTTGAATTTCCTCCATCGCTGTTCACTATGCTATAATAATAAGTACTGGCTTTTGAAGCCCATTTCGTCGTATCCGTTAAATCAGCAACGGTTCCCTGGTGGAAATTACGCACATTATATACGCCCGATACCAGAGCAATGGTTCCTTTTGTAGTAGCCTCTGTAAAAGCAGTTGGTGTACTGGTTACAGGTGAAACGGCAAGACCATTAGCTGTGCTAAGCTTTGCATCAGCTGGTACAGTAGAATTTTCTTTTTTGCATGAAGCAAGGACACTTAATGTTACAACGGCAATTGCCAGGGTTTTGATGTTGAAATTTTTCATTTTTAATGGATTTTCGCCACCTTTGCTCTTTGTCAGCAAATTGGCTGGTAAATAAAATTTGTTTAGTGCAGGAAATAGATAAGTCTATGCCACCGTTGATTTGCGATTGAGGTGAGCCGTAGTATTATTTATTTTCTGCATTTGTTGTTTGTAGGATGATATAATTATTTAATTGAACACGATTTTATGGGAATCTTTACTTGATGTTAAGATCCTTTGAACCATTCTTCTGAATGGCGAATTTAAAATTGATGAAACCGGGCTTATTACTCCTTGTCGGATTTTCCGGAGCATCTTTGTACAAGCTATAAATGACTACTTTCGCATAATTTCCTTTTGCGGTTCGCACCAGTATTGTACGAGGCAAAGCATAAGCAACGTGTTGTTTAGTGTCTCCAGGTGCATCAGGAAACAGTTCGCCGTAGAAATCATACCAGGCCCAACCGTCTTCACTTCCCTGGAAATGATCCAGTTGTACAAAACCATTGGTTAAATACTGGTCATCGCTCACGGCTGTAGTCACAGCATTGAAAGCCTGATCAAAAAGGCTTCTTGACGGAATGCTTTTGATTTTCTTATTGACCTTGTCATAATATTGTGCATCTATAGCTTCATTCTGAACCAGATACAATCCACCCTTACCAGGTCCACCGTAACCAACAGAATACTGCGCAGAACCATTATTTGCAGATAAACTACTGTTATAAGTGCCCAGAAAAGCAATATCCCAGTTCGCCGTTTGCCGCTCAGCCTCAGGAACAATTCTGTTGGTCTCCAGGCTATAATAGAATGTCTTTGCTGTACTGTTTCCATTGGTAGCCGTGTCCAGGCTAATATTAACAACCGTATAAATGCCCGTAGTCACTTCTTTAGCGGGTTCTCCTTTTCTCGGTATTTCTTCCGGCGTCGCCTCACTCCCTTTTGAGCAGCTCAAGACCAGTAAAGGGAGCCCAAGTGCCAGGTATAATAATTTGTTTGTTTTCAATTTCATATATGATCAGATTATTCGTTCGTTTTTAAATTTCTGCTGCCATCTTCCTGTACAAAATACCGGAAGGTAAAATAGGGTGCTGGCCAGTGCAGATCAGAGACTACTGCTGGATTTCCCTTGTAAATATTCAGCAATTCCAGTTTAGCATATTTACCTTCTGCAGTGAGCAATATGAATGTTCTGTTTTTTACCGGAATGGAAATATGCGTCTTCAGATCGTAGAAGTACCAGCCCGAATTGTAAGGCTGGGGATATTTATCCCAACCCACAAAACTGAGGTTGTTTTTTTTCATCTCTTCTGCAGAAGGGGCTTCCTCCACCAATTTATAAGGTAAGTTTACAGAGATGATCAATCCTTGTCCAGGCCCCCCGTAACCAGGGCTTTTCCTGTCCGTTCCATTATTGATCACCACCATAGAGTTATATACCCCCGTAAAACCAATGTCCCAGCTCAGTGTTCTGGCATTTCCCACTGTATCGGTTATTTTCTCCTTCCTTTTAAAATTAAAATACCAGTCTTTAAAGGGGCGTTTCACCTTTCCATCAATTCCGTCTGCCATAGAAGCACCGATATCACCTTCCAAATCATTAATTACAGTACTCTTTCCATCCTCCAGATCTGGCCGGTCTTCTTTTTTAGTGCATGCAGTAAAAATGCTACCCATCACCATTATTGCAGCTATCAGCGTTGTATTTCTCATGACCTGTCTATTGGTTTATCTGTTATATTTTTAAAAAACCTCCAGCTCAGCCCCAGTACAATTGCCCTGCCTTGTTGCGCTGGCATCAGCTGTTCTCTGTAATCCATGATATTATCTACCGAGAACTGCAACTGAAGATGTTTTTGATTAAGCGTTTTCTGTACAGCCCCGCTCAGCAGGAAAAAAGCGCGAACGAAAGTATCATAAGGGTCCAGAAAATTATTTGCCCTGTTGGCTTCCATAAATCCGTATTTACTCCTGTAATTCACCCTGAAAGATCCTGACCATCCCGTTTTCTCTTCGGCATAAGTAAATTTAATATTGGCCATATGCCTGGATCTGTTGTTCATTCCTACGTAATCCTTCCGGGTAGATCTTCTCATATCATACAATGCTGGATCATAGACCAGGGCATAAGGTCCGGTACCCGCTTTAATGGAGTCAACCACTCCTTTATCTACAGCATACAACAGCTGATAGCCAGCAGATATGTTCAAAGATTTACTGAGGCTCCAGTTTAATCCGATCTCCGTACCCGCCATGTAGGCACGGGCTATATTCATGTAGGAATACACCTGCTGACCATTTGTTTTCAGCGCCACCTGTTCAGAGTTAATAAAATTCCTGAGGTCATTATAAAATACATTCACATCCAGTTTAACTGAACCCAAAGGTGAATAAGTAAAACCTCCGCTATAAGAAACCGAACGCTCCGGCTTCAGGTTTCCGATCTGCCTGGCAATAGGGAAAACATTTGTAATCTGTCCTGCATCTTTAAGGATCTGAATCTCCCGCCAGAATTCTTCAGCACCAAGCACGGTATAACCCGTCTGCACATTGGTGAATACCAGATAAAGCTGTTGGAAATTAGGTGTCTTAAAGCCAGTACCTACTGCGGCTTTCAGCACCAGGTTCTTCATCGCCTGGTAACGCAATCCTGCACTTGGATTTAACTTTGCCCCATACTTATCATGATCATCATAACGAGCTCCTCCGATAAACGAAAGCCGGTTAGACAGTTGCCAGTCTATCTGACCATAAGTAAAGTAATTGGTCATACTCTTCGAAGCCCGGTACGCATTATTGTCTAACAATTCATAAGCACCGCCGGCACCTGCAGTCAGTTCTATACCAGGCGATAATACCCGGGCACCCTGCACTTCAAAACGGTGCAGATATTGTTCAAACTGATTACCAGGAATCAAACTTCCACTGTTCAAGTCTGTAATGCTCTGATTGGTCTGATAACGGGTAAGATAATATTGAGTTTTTAGTTTTGTACCATCATTAAAGTTCGTATTGAGCGCAACTGAACCATTCAAATCATACTCGTCGAGTACATCCTTGCTTGGCATTACACCATAGGAAACTTCATTTACCGAATGTCTGGCAACATAACGTCCGTTAAAATTTAAACTACTTTTATCCGTCATCAGATACCGGCCGCGGCCCTGTAAAGCATAACTATCAAAAGGAGGTGCAGTTTTACCTTCTTTCAGATAGGGATTAGAATTAAAACCGTCGGTCCGGTAATAATTACCAGAAAAATAAGCAGAACCTCTTTTACCAGCAAAGGGTGTCTCCCCTTCCATTGTTGCGTCGATCATTTTAAAGCTACCATAATGTAAAGCAGCCATTCCCTGAGGCTCGGTAATATTTTTACGGGTAACAATATTAATGACCCCGGCAAGGGCTTCACTGCCAAACAAACAGGAAGAAGCCCCTTTAATGATCTCTATTCTTTCAATATTTGATACGGTAATTCTGGACAGATCGAAATTTCCGTTATTCCGGCCAACCATAGGCTGCCCGTCAATCATAATCATGGTGTAACCACTGTCAAAACCCTGCATTTGCAGGCCAACAGCCCTGCTTCCCGAACCAATATCACTCACAATGGCCAGACCAGTCTGTTCTTTGAGCACTTCATCCAGTCTTCTGCTACCCATCATTTCTATGTCTTTCCGGGTAATGACTTGACTCGGCATGGCTGTCCTCATCATGTCAATTAAATTATCCGGATTGTGATGTGCTCCGGCAATCTCCACTTCGTCGAGTGCCTTATTGCCCGCCTTTAACCTGATCGTTATTGATTTATTTTTCCCCGCTTCGACCTCTATTTCCTCTCTATGGCCTTCATATCCAATTGCAGTCACCGTAAGTGTATAGGTACCCGCATATAAATGCTCCAAGGTAAATCTTCCTTTCGCATCACTAAGTGCCCTTTTATGATCAGGATCTACTGTAATTGCAATCCCCTGCAAAGGAACCCCTGCCTCATTAATAATGATTCCGCTTATTTTGCCTTTCACTTCCGCAGCACAGAGTGACCGCGACACAAAAGCAAACAACAACAACAATCGATACTTTACAGGGATGAGATTAAGCATTAATACAGTTATTTTTAATCAGTCTAAATAAGACTACAAATATGATTACATTTGTCAATATTCAAGCAACGCTAACGGGATTTTTTTTAACTATTTCGGGATTGCATTAACGGATTCGGGATTAATCAAGTGTAAAACAGAGGCTAAAACAAAAAAATACTGAAAACAGAAAACAAACTAAACAACTATAAACAAGCCAATTAAACACAAAAACAATGATAAAAAACCGCTCTATACCAGATTTTTCAACAGTTATACCGATTACGGTAATGCGCATAAAATTATTTGGAATCATTTTAATTAAGACTTCCTTTGCATATGAATTCATTGCAAAATCTCCTAAAATGACTAAAATTTCTCTCCTGTTTTTCCTGATGACTCTTGGTATTACAACCATGGCTCAGCCCCCAAAACGGATCATCACTTTAAGTGGGGCACTTACTGAAACGGTTGATGCATTGGGCTCAGGCGCCAAAATTGTGGCCGTAAATGTGACCAGCACTTATCCTGCATATATCAATAAATTACCCAGAGTGAGCCAAACCAGAAGTGTCTCTGCCGAATCCCTGCTTTCCTTTTCTCCAGATCTTATCCTTAGCCCTGAAGGTACCATCAACAAGGCTACTGAATTTCAATTAAAATCTGCGGGAATCAACGTGATCACTATTGCCCAGGAATACTCCGCCAAAGGGGCAACAAAATTCGTACGTCAGGTTTCCTCTGCAATCGGGGCCCAAACCAAAGGAGAAGAATTAGCTATACAAACAGAACAAAATCTAAACAAAGCACTCGACGCGGTAAAGAAAAACCCCAAAAAGCCAAAGGTCTTGTTTATATATGCCCGTGGCACAGGCGTAATGATGGTTGCTGGAAAGGACACCAGTATGGATGCTATCATCAGACTGGCTGGAGGTAGAAATGCAGCAGAAGGCTTTTCTAAGTTTAAGCCCTACACCACAGAGGCCTTGATCAATGCAAATCCGGATCTGATCCTCCTGTTTGACTTTGGTTATAAAAGTCTGGGTGGAATGAACAGCATCCTGAAAATGCCTGGCGTAGGTTTGACCAATGCAGGAAAAAACAAGCGAATTGTAGAAATGGATGGAGAATTGCTGGTCAATTTCTCTTCCCGCTTACCTCAGGCTATTCTTCAGTTAAACAGCAAATGGTAAAAAGGAGGCTGTTGTTGTATATTTTCCTGGTTGCTGCACTTTTTATTGCAGCTGCTTTTTCCATGAGTCTTGGTGCGGTAAAGATCCCGGTAAAGGAAATTTTCCTGATCCTTGGCAAGAAAGCCGGCCTATTTACGCAGTACACCGTCTCTGAAAGATATGAAGGTGTGCTTCATATCGTGCGTATTCCCCGGGTACTACTGGGTTTACTGGTGGGTGCTGCCCTTGGAATTTCAGGTACAGCCATCCAGGGCATTTTCAGAAATCCGCTTGCGGAACCCAGTTTGATCGGAATATCTGCGGGCGCATCCCTCATGGCGGTTATCATTATCGTTATGGAAATTTCTTTGTTCGCAGGTCTAAGTAATTTACTGGGTTATTACCTGCTCGTTTTCGGTGCTTTTGCAGGTGCAGGCCTTGCAGCACTTCTTGTTTATCAAATTTCCAGAACAGAAGGAAAATCAAATGTGGCCACCATGCTCCTGGCAGGTATTGCCATCAATGCGCTGGCTGGTGCGCTCACAGGATTGATTACTTTTGCTGCCGATGACCAGCAACTGAGGAACATCACTTTCTGGATGCTGGGCAGTCTGGCAGGCGCGACCTGGGAAACAGTGCTATCCATCCTGCCTTTCATCCTCGTTCCTCTTGCACTACTGCCCCGCATGGGCAAAGCGCTTAACACCTTTGCCCTGGGTGAAGTTCAGGCCAGTCAGCTCGGTTTAAAAGTCAATTCCGTAAAACGCAATATTGTTATCCTGGCTACCATGGCAGTGGGCGCATCTGTCGCCGTTTCAGGTATCATCGGTTTTGTCGGTTTATTGGTTCCACATACGATAAGACTTATTATTGGCGTTGATCATAAACACGTATTGCCTGCATCGGCACTACTAGGCGCATTGATGTTAACCCTGGCAGATTTATTATGCAGAACACTTATTGCTCCGGTAGAGCTTCCAATTGGAGTGATTACAGCACTGCTGGGTACACCTTTGTTTCTGTATATATTAATTAAAGACAAAAAGAAATTCGCCCTATAATATGCTGACTGCAGAAACCATAACCTATCAAATTGGCCAAAGATCCTTACTTAAGGATATTTCTTTCAGTGTCCGCCCGGGGGAGTTGCTGGTGATACTGGGAGCCAACGGTGCCGGAAAATCGACTTTACTTCGCAACCTGAGCGGAGAGCTGAAGCCGCTGAAAGGTACCATTCAGCTAAAAGGTAAAACGATCAGCAGTTATTCTACTAAAGAACTGGCCATGTTGCGGGCAGTAATGAATCAGCAAAACATCGTCAGCCTACCTTTTTCAGTTGCTGAAATTGTAATGATGGGCCGTTATCCACACTATAAAAATCACCCTGCAGAGACAGACCTTCAGATTGTTGAAGAAGTTACCCGTCTCACAGGCATTTCCGATATGACAGAAAGATCTTATCCAACACTATCCGGAGGAGAACAACAAAGGGTACAACTGGCACGTGTACTTGCCCAGGTATGGAATATCCCGAACGCTCTTTTGCTCATGGATGAACCAGTAGCAAGCTTAGACATTCAATACCAGCAACAGACGCTTGCCATTGCAAAAAATCTCGCCCGACGGGGATTTATGGTCATCAGTGTACTGCACGACATCAATCTGGCAGCCCAATATGCAGACCGGATCCTGATGCTTAAAAATGGCAGAAAATGGTATGACGGAAGTGCTGCTGAAGTTTTAACAGCCAAGAACATTTACGAGATCTTCGAAATAGATTCGGATGTATATACCAATCCCCGAACACTCAAACATTTTTTTATTCCCAAAGATGTACGAATTAATTCTATACCATGACAACAAATGAAACCACCAACCAGGAAAAGAAGCATCCGCTATTTAAATGGCTAAAAAAAATAGGCTTATGGGGCTTTCTCTTCTTCCTTTTGAAAGGGATTGTATGGCTCATTCTAGGCTATTGGGTAATAAAATAAAGCCTTATAAGAAGAAGGTCTTATAAGGCTTTACAAACCAGCAAAAAGCCAGTCAATTATTCTGCGATCAGCAGCAGGCCTTTTCCTTGTTCAATCTTTACCGGCTGTCCTGAAGTGTAACTTGCAGCATGCTGGAATTTATCAATTTCCGGAGCGTGGAGTTTTACCTTTTCCGGATCAATTCCAAGCTTAGCCCAGTCTACCTGCAAATTGACCTCCACATCTTTATCTGCCCAGCTGGCCAGGGCAATCATAGACTTCCCTTTGTTTTTATAAACAGTCGCCAGTACAGCAGACTCCCCCGTTTTTACCGGACAATTGTCGCTCCAGTAGCCAATCATCTCCGATCCTTTTAAACCAAAATCACTCCAGGCTTTCCATAGCGGTTTAGGATCACTTCCCTCAGACCATCCCAACCTGCTGGTCATTCCGTAGATCATTCCTCTCCAAGGATTTCCATCGTCCTGAAGCATCTCTCCCATTAAACCAAAAGGAATCCCGCTTACTTCCGTTAAAAAGAAATCAGGACTGTTTTTTTGATAATCGAAATATTCTCCAAACCACAAACGGTTCAGGTAAGGAAAATGCTCCATGTATAAAATAGCACTGTTATTGAAACCATCACTTTTGTTATACTGATTTGCCGAATGCAAATCAATAATACCCGGATGCCCGTTTGAAGTCAACACCCTTTTGATCCTTTTCATCGTAATCCGATCAAAAGCCACATCGTCCAGATAAATCCCGTCAATCCCTACATTGTTCACCAGCCAGTTCATGCCCTCCACATAATAGTTATGCCAGCGGTTCATTCCACTATTGATAATAGCCGCATCTTTAATTTCAGGCACAAACCAGGCAGCAATATAATTGCTGTCAAGATGCTCCTGCAACCAGCTAAAGCCTCCCCCAGGTCCGGGAGAATAAACTTCGGTCCCTAAACTTCGCAAAGCAGGCAATTCATAAGCATGATTCGAAAGTTCCCGCACCGTATTGTAAATCTTAACTTTTAAGCCCTTTGAGTGTGCCTCATCAATATAGGTTTTCATTTTTTTAGACTCTATAAAAGGATAATTAATCCAGGGATTGATCGGTGTCGCATGATGAATATTCACCACTGTAGCTCCAGTCGCTTTAATAGCATCCAGGTCATTATATTTATGATAAAACCGGTTGTCCCACTGAAAATCAGTATTGATCAAATGAAAAGGTGTGATCAACAAGTTGAAATTATAATACAAAGACTCTCCCTTTTTCATAGACCTGCTTCCGGTATAATTATCAGACAAAACAGACTTACCCTTCAGGTTAATTTGTATCCCCCCCTTGTTTTCATTTCCCCAGGAAGCAGGCAACAACAAAGGTTTCTGCAAATAGAAATTAGTATTCAGCGGGCGGCTATATTTCTCATCCCTGAGGTTATAATACAAACCCGCATTTACTGCTCCTATCCAGGCCGCATCCTGATTTTTATGGGCAACATCCCATTTCCATTTCACGGTGTCTGGTCTGCGTCCTCCCTTTTCTCCCAAGCCCATTAAATACTTTGCAGCACTCTTATCAAAGGGAATGTGAAAATTCACATTGCTAAAATCTATATCCCTAAGCGCGGTTACTTTAATAACATAATGTACATACCCATCAAATTCCAGACTGCCCTCTATATTCATTTGCACATTTTCAGAAGTATTGACTGCTGTCCATTTTACCGTTCCCGCTTCTTTGCTGATGAACTTAAAATCTGATGCTATGAACTTCTCTTCCTTTTTATCACCTGTATGAAAATGAAAATGGATGGGTTCTGCAAGAATATTATGCGCAGTCTCCGAATAACCCGTCATCTCACTGTTGAAAAAGGTTTGAATCTGTTTAGGAAAACCGTCTTTATTGACTTCCAGTTTTCTGCCCAGTAATGATATCGTATTCCCCTGTACCGTCAGCGGAGTATATGGCGCAACGACTGTATTGCCCTGTGCCATTGTTGAATTTAACCAGGTCAAACGGGTCTGTTTATTTGGTTCGTTTACGCCATGATCTTTACTTTGCTGAGCAGTAACAGTAATCTGAACCGGAACAGTCTGAGGCTTTTGTTCCTCCGCTGTCACCGTAAAAATCCCTTTATAAACACCAGCAGTCTGACCTTCCGGAATATTGATCGTACACCACATCGACTGGATCTTGCCAGTGGAAAGCCCTACATGCTTCAGTAAGGGCTTCGCATCATAAGTAGTTCCCTTTGTATTGATACAGTTCATTACACCTGCAGCAATAGACTGACCTTTCGCATTTTTCAAATCTGCAAACCGGATTTCTATATTTTTCAAATCTTTCAGCGCATAGATGCCTAATTGCAAGACATAATTCTCTCCTTTATCAGCCACGCCAATAAAAGAACGCTTATCTTTCTTTTCTATCCAGCGGAAGGGCAAGTCATTTTCCATCTTAACGGGAAACATCCGATCTTCCGGAAACACCACAAATGCCTTACCACTATTTTGTTTCTTTAAAACTTCAGTTTCCTGTTGAGTAGCAATCACTTCCATAGGAAAAAAACTATTAAAAGCATTGACAGACTGAATTTCCAAAGCCTTTGCATTTAAGGGCACCGAAGCTGCCTTTGATAACCACTCCTCATCTGCAGTCTTTACCGGTTTCAGATACACCCCCTTGGGATAATTATCCCGGCCTTCATTTTTATATGGCAGGTAATAGATATAGTAATCTCCAGAACCTTTTGCCGCATCAAACCAGATTTCACCATGTTCACGGGTAATATCCTTCACAAGTACATTCGGAATTCTAAGCCCCCCCGCATCGGTCACAAAAATTGCTTTCTTCTGAGGATTCTGATCTCTCCTTCTCCAATCCACTTTTACATGAGCGGTACCCGGCTGGCCACTATAACGTACCAGAACCCGATGGTTCCCCAGAGAATCAGCATTCCAGCCATCATTAGAACTGGTATATTTTAAAGTTTGCGCCTGAAGTCCTGTTCCGGTCAACAGCATACATACAGCTAAAAAAGTTAATTTCATTTGGATTATATTCTTCCCTTAAAAGTAAGAATGTTTTAGAATAATCCCCGGTATAGCCCCTGCATTCATTTGATTTGTTACAATAACAGCACGATTAAAGCACTTTTACTTTCAGGTAACTCGGATGAGCAGACGAAGTGAAAACTTTATGTGTCTCTGCTTTAAAATCAGTATCCTGGGCTTTCATAATGTCCTGAAACTGCTGGGTATTCCGGTCAATCAACGGAAACCAGGTACTCTGAAGCTGAACCATAATCCGGTGTCCCTTTTTAAACGTATGCAACACATCCTGCAGTTCAAAACTCACCCTGCTCACCTTTCCTGGCGTAAATGCCCGGGGACGGTCAAAACCTCTTCTGAATTTACCCCGCATCGCCTCACTTCGTATCATTTGCTGATACCCGGCCATCAGCACATCTTTTGCCGTCCATTTGTTATTTTGAGCAGAATCGGGATAAACATCGATCACTTTGACCACCCAGTCCGCATCTGTACCTGTGGTAGAAACCCTAAGGTGCGCCCACATATCGCCTGAAAGTGTCAGGTCATCCGTCAGAACATCGGTCTGGTAAGTCAATACATCGGGCATGGCTGCGGCAAACCTCTGGTCTGCCGTCATATAATCCCGGTCCATATCCATCGTCTTACGGTTAATAAACGGAACAGGTTTATTGGGATCTGAAACAAATTCATTAAAACTGTCCTCCTTTCCTGAAGGTGCCGTAAAAGACAATTTACCGCCCGGCAGGAAGTACAGGTTCTTCTCCACCACAGATTCTGGTGGCCATGTATCATAATTCTTCCACTGATTCTCACCGGTTTGAAAAACAGACACTTTTGGAAGATCCAGAGGCGTACCTTTCAAATAATGACTAAAGAAAGCAAACTCAATTTTTTCCCGGTAAAAGGGTCCTGTCGCTGCACCAAAATCAACGTCACCCAAATGATCGCCATCTCCCCTTGCCCATCCACCATGCACCCAGGGGCCCATGGCAAAATAAACAGGCGTATTGGGGTTTCTTTTCTGAAGAACTTTATAAGTATGAATGGCACCATACAGATCTTCTGCATCATACCATCCCCCTGTCACTAATGTTGGTGTTTTAATATCATGCAGATGCGACAAAACATTCCGGTCTTCCCAGTGCTCATCATAATTCGGATGATCCATCATTTCATTCCAAAGTCTTATCGTATCCTGGTAATATTTCAAATTTGAATTGCGCATCGCGCCCATTTTCAGAAAGAAATCATATCCATCGTTAGTCCCCGGATCAAATGCCTTTCCAGATCGTTGTGTCGGTTTATCATCCTGCCGGTTGGTGAAATAGGGGTAAAAACCAAAATTAGCAGCCAGCATAAAGGCACCATTATGGAAGGCATCATCCCGATAAAGATTTGCAATAGGTGCCTGCGGAGAAGCTGCAGCTAATGCCGGATGGCGACTCAACAGCGCCGTTGTCGTATAAAAACCCGGATAGGAAATGCCCCATACACCAACCTTACCATTATTATTCGGGATATTTTTAAGCAGCCAGTCAATGGTATCATAGGTATCGGTCCCCTCATCTACATCTTTATTTGTTTTATGCACTTCCAGTTCCGGTGTCATTTCCTCATAAATCCCTTCGCTCATCCAACGTCCACGTACATCCTGGTAAACAAAAATATAACCATCATGAACAAACAGCGGGGAAGGCCCAAGGCTCGCCTTATACTGGTCCGGACCATATGGACCAACGCTATAACAAGTCCTGTCCATCATAAAAGGATAAGCCACAGACTGATCTTTAGGTACATAAACTGAGGTAAACAACTTCTTACCATCCCTCATCGGAATCTGATATTCGTATTTCAGATAATGCGTTTTAATATAAGCTGCATCCGAAGGCACATTCTGAGCAAAAGACTTCAAGCCAAAGACACAGAGCAAGACAAAAAAGATTGATTTCATCAGGTAGAATTTAATAAGCGAATATAATTATTCTTCGCGAGCTCTTCAGCTCCTCTTTATGTCAATAATTTGACTTTTCCAATGGTCTTCTTCAGCAGTCCTTGCTGTAACTTAGCAAGCACTTTATCATTACAAAAATCTAACCAGGATATAATGGCCTTACTGAAAGATCTCTACTGCTCTGTTTTCTATAATCAGCTCAGCAACAGCCTTTCCAGGATACTACCAGAATTTGATCAGCAATTATTTTTAAAGCGCATCTATACGGATGACTTTCAGCATATGGAATTAAAACAACGCATGCGCCACACCACCAATGCGATCCATGAATTTCTGCCCTCTACAGATTTCCCACGAGCAGCACACTATCTGACCCAACTGGTTGGACAATTTAAAAAAGATGGCATTGCAGGCGAACTCGTCTTTATATTTCTACCCGATTATATCGAATGCCATGGTCTGGAACACTTTCATGCTTCAGTAGAAGCCATGGAGCAGATCACCCAATTTGTGAGCTGCGAATTTGCCGTACGCCCCTTTCTCTTAAAATATGGAGCACAGATGATGGAACAGATGCAGCGCTGGTCCTTACATGAAAACCATAAAGTAAGAAGACTGGCTACAGAAGGTTGCCGTCCAAGATTACCCTGGGCTGTTGCCGTACCCCAGCTTAAACAAGCCCCAGGTCCAATATTGTCCATCCTGGAAAACCTCAGAAATGATCCCTCAGATTTTGTACGTAAAAGCGTAGCCAATAATCTTAACGACATTTCTAAAGATCATCCCGAGATTGTTATTGATATTGCCAGTCGCTGGAAAGGCATCAGCAAAGAAACCGACGCCGTTATTAAACACGGCTGCCGGACCTTGCTCAAACAAGGGCACTCCAAAATACTCAAACATTATACACTCGACAGCAAAGACATTGACTGCATTGATTTTAAAATCCTTAGCCCTGAAGTACAGATTGGAGACCATCTTGAATTCAGTTTCCAGCTCAGAAACAAATCCACATCTGCAAAAACCATTCGGCTGGAATATGCCCTTTATTATAAAAGACAAAACGGGAAGGCATCCCGTAAAGTTTTTAAGATCAGCGAAAAAACCTACCCGCCATCTGAAACCATAGCTGTAACCCGAAAACAAAGTTTTAAGCTGATCACAACCAGGAAATTTTATTCAGGCATCCATCAGCTCTCGGTGATTATCAACGGCACAGAGAAGGAACGTCTGGATTTTAATCTGGTGTAGAAATTTGCTCCCGCTGTTCCCGCTGCCTGTCCTTTACAGAACCATCTTCGCTCACTCCAAGTTTCCAGTAGGCATAAGCATAGAGTTCTTCTCTTTCCCAACCCTTATCCTTGCGCAGAAAATCGCGGATATTCTTAACTGCAGTAAATTCAGCAGCTATGTATCCAAAACGGGTAGTCAGATGATCTTCAGGTATTACAGTATGTTCGACTGCATCAGAAAGCCATGTTCCTGTACCCGGATGCTCATTGTATAACCAATTGATCTGTATGCCATCAGGAGCGATCAAGTGCTGCAGATCTGCTTTATCCTGAACTTCTATATGAGCAATTCCTTTAGCTTCTGCCGGCAGGCTTTCTAAAATAGCGGCCAGTACCGGAATACCGGTTCCGTCTGCCACCAGCAGATACCAGTCGGCCTTTGGATAGAGTGTACTCTTTTTGTCCTTCATGGCTACACCCAGTGCATCACCCGGTTTTGCAGCAATTGCCCATGCAGAAGCCGGCCCACTATCACCATGCGCTACAAAATCGATCACCATTTCTTTCTTTTCCAAATCAAAAGCCCGGTGTGTGTAGGTACGGACAAAAGGTCTTACCTTCTCGGGCGGATGAATCCATTCATTTGTCTGCACATCATAAGCCGGAAAATGCACCTGATCTGTACCAGCAGGAGGAATAAAGATTTTGTTATTTACTCCAATAGTGGTGTCTTTAAATTTAAGAATATCCTCGCCAGTCAGCGTAACCCGGATATAATGTGGTGTAACGTATTCTTTATCTTTTACAAAAAGTACAGCCTGAATAATGGATGGTTTATTTTCTTTTTCACTCATAAGATATTTCTGATGCCGGCTAATTTGTGCCTGTCTTAGCCATGTCCATTCGACATGGCTAAACAGGACTTTATCAATCTAACCAAATATATATTGAACCTTTCCCATCCCATGCAAATTTCAGAGGGGAAACTGAGACAAATATACATTATATAGAATCATTCTAAACAATATGTTTGTTTATGATATTAAACTGACATTCCAGATACCACAGCTCTTTGCAAATATATTTTGCTAATTTTGCAATTTAGGAAACTCATTAAACCATGAAAATAGCCCTTAACCATAAGAGTCCGGTTCCACTTCACATCCAGGCAGAAGAATTACTTCGCAGGATGATCAAAGAGCCAGAATTTCAGAATGGTAAACTACTTCCCAATGAGATTGATCTGGCCAACCAGCTTGCCATATCCCGCACAACTTTGCGCCAGGCACTGAACAAGCTGGTCTATGAGGGGCTGTTAATTCGTAAAAAAGGGGTTGGGACTAAAGTAGCCGATGCTTTGATCAGCTCAAAATCAACGAACTGGCTTAGTTTCTCACAAGAAATGAAGGCTCGGGGAATCCCAATAAAAAACTTTGAACTCCACATCAGCTGGATTTATCCGGATGAGATACTGGCTAATTTCTTTAATATAAAAACAGATCAAAAGATATTAAAGCTGGAACGGTTGAGAGGCCGCCCCGAAGGGCCATTTGTTTATTTTGTTTCTTATTTCCATCCACGCACCGGATTAACTGGCGAAGAGGATTTCAAAAGACCACTCTATGACATCCTGGAAGCTGATTACAATATCGTTACAGAATTGTCTAAAGAGGAGATCAGTGCAAAAGCCGCAGATAAATTTATCGCTGCAAAACTGGAAACCGAACCCGGAAGTCCAATCTTATTCCGCAAACGTTTCGTTTATGATCAGGCAGACCGCCCGATAGAATATAATCTGGGCTATTACCGTGCAGATAGTTTTGTATATACGGTAGAAAGCAGAAGGGGCTAGCAAAGCCCCCCCTTATTATTTTACGCCTTTAGCTTCCAGTTCCGTAATTGCACTCCAAAGCACTCCGGCCTCTCCCCTAAAACTAGCAGAACCCTGAGGTCGGTTATCTGGTGTATACCATTCAAAAAATCCTTTATTTTTAACCACACGATCTAACATGGGCTTCATCGCCTCGCAAGCCTCTTCCAGCAGGTCATAACGGATAAGTTGAGAAACCATTCTTCCCCCAAACCAAGTCCAGTCTCCACCATTCTGATAAGAATATGGTCCCATACCTTGGTTTTTGAAAAAGCCCTTGGGGTACACAGGATAAATGGTTAAGCCAATAGTTGCCGCATTCGCTTTCTTCACATTTTCCTGCATTTTATGGTAAGCAGTTTTAACTTCCTCCTTACTCAGCAGACCAGCCTCAATCGCAATAGCTGTGCCACCCTGATAATAGATCTCTGACTCCTTAAACGAAGATGGGAAAGGAGAACCATTCAAATAAATATGAGGTCTAAATTTTTGTGCTTTTTGATCCCAAAGGTATTTACGAATATTGGCCGAAAGGTTTTTCTGAACGCCTGTCCAGTACTTCTGAGCCGCAGGAGACAGACTCGCCATGCTCAAAAAGTCCTTTATAGCAATCACAAACATTGCATTATCATAAATATCAATGCTCCGGTGGGAATTTGAATCTAAAACTACCCCCCAGCTATGTTCGGGCTGCACATCACCCCAGTCTACTGTTGTAGCACCCCATACCAGTCCATATTTTTTCACAAATCGCTGCGTAAGCAAAAACTCCATCGCCTGCTCCAGTCGCTTTTGAACAGATAACCCACCAACGGTATCTGTTAAAATACTTTTGTCTCCCGTTCCCCGTATATATTTAGCCACAGCCTGAACTAAAGAAGTCTCCTGATCAGTCTCTACTGTATTCTTATGCCCGGCATATTCCGGAGCAAGTTTAGAATGATAAAAATCATAGGAAACACCTGCTTTTTTTGCCGGGATATAACCGTCCAGAATTCCGCCGTCAGGCTGCTGAAACTGAAAAAAAGTAATCAAGTGTTTCTTGATTTGATCTTTATCATTTACTTTACAGGCCACCGTAATAAAAGTATTCAAATCCCTGATCCAAACCTCACCATAACCATCGCCAGCGGTAAAGCCTTTTTTAATCAGCTGCTCAGCCATTCCCTTTACGGTATCTGCTAAAGGTTTGATAGCTCTGATTTCTCCAACAGCAGTTTGTTGCGCAGAACAGGTTCCAATTAGGATGAACATTGCGAAGTTCAAAAACAATATTTTTTTCATTAGTATATAATTTTATTTTAAAGGTTATGAAGCTATCATGTGCTACAAAATTCTATTCCTATGTGTCTGCGTACTGCTGCACATGATGGTTTCATTATTTATTACTTTGTACATACATAGTTACATATTAAATTAATACGAACAAAATAATTTATACACTACAATAGATAATAGATCTAATAAAAACAGAACATCTGTTAAAAAACCTATATTAGTAACGTCTGATACAGAACCGATGGTCAACAATTACGATAGAATTGCAAAGTATTATGATTTTTTAAGCCGTACTGTCTTTTTTAAAGCGCAGGTCAATGCGCAGATTGAACAGCTTCCTTTCATTCCCCCCGGGAGTAAGGTCCTGATCGTTGGGGGAGGAACCGGCTGGATCCTAAGCAAAATAGCAGAACTACAACCAAAAGGACTACGCATCACCTATATAGAAATTTCCTCAGAAATGATTGCCCTGGCCAGGAAAAGAAACATTAAGGAAAACAGTATTGAGCTGATCAACACTCCAATAGAAGATTATCATACAAAAAAAACATTCGATGTCGTCCTCACTGCATTTTTGTTCGACAATTTCAGCCGGGAAAAAGCAGAACTCGTATTCCTTAAACTCCATGACTTACTTAAGGCCGAAGGCTTATGGCTATTTTCTGATTTTTCTTATCAACCTAAAATTGGAAAAATATGGCAATACATGATGTTAAAACTCATGTATTTCTTTTTTAGAATAGTATCCAATGTTGAGGCCCGGGAACTGCCGGATGTAGGCATTCACTTTAAAAAGAATAAGTACAAAAAGATTTTCAGAAAGCGGTATTACAAGAATTTCATCAAAGCGACCGTATATCAAAAGCCCGGTCTTTAAATAAAAAAACCAGGCAATCCTACCTGGTTTTTTGTCAAACAAAACAAAACTTAGATCTAACCAAACATCTAATATTTTAAGCAGAGCACCTGCTCTGTACCACTCATTCGTGGCAATTTCTTTTTATTAATGATCCCCTGATCATTACAATAC
>NZ_QAIL01000348.1 GCF_003061025.1 Pedobacter sp. HMWF019
GACTTAAATAAAGCTGTTTGCTATCAAGACTTGAGTGATATTAAGTTGACCGCTATGTTAAAATCTGCCGACAAGGCGGCGTTTACAGAACTCTTTAACCGTTATAATCGTTTACTCTACGGTCATGCGTATAGAAGGTTGAAAGATAAAGAAGAAGCTCAGGATATTGTACAGGAAGTTTTTTCGTCTCTTTGGGCTAAAAAAGAAATTTTAGCTTTTAATACCAATTTTGGAGGCTACCTTTATACAGCCATACGTCATAAAATACTTAATCTTCTTGCGCATAGACAGATCGAATCGGACTATGTTGATTCCTTGCAAAACTTTCTTGATACGGGATCTGTGCTCACTGATCACTTAATAAGAGAAAAACAGCTAAAAGCCCTGATAGAAAAAGAAATTGCAGCTTTACCCCCAAGGATGCGTCTGGTTTTTGAAATGAGCCGTAACCAACACCTTTCTCATAAGGCTATTGCTGAAGAATTAAATATCACTGAAAGCACAGTGACTGATCAGATAAAAAAAGCATTGAGAATCTTGAGACCTCGTTTGGGAGCTGTACTTTTTATTCTTTTTTAATCCCCGAAATATATTTATCCCCCCTTGCCATTCTTTAACTGTCTTGTTTTTATAAGTCAGTTATCCTCCTGAACGCTATGATAAAAAAAGATGCAAAAGAATTATTGAAGAAGTATAGCTTTGGTACCTGTAATCCTGAAGAAAAGGCCTGGCTGGAAACCTGGTATCTGGACTGGAAGAAAGAAGACGAACTCAATTTATCGGAAGAAGCATTTGAAGCCGCAGAAAAGATTATGTGGGCTAACCTAAATGGCAGAATGCTTAAAGAAGCAAAAGTTCCTGTAATACAAAGGTTGATATACATTGCTGCTGCTGTTTTTATTTTAGTTTCTGCTGCTGTGCTTTTCTTTCATAATCCTGCTAAAACAGATATCAGTATAAAAACCGGATATACCATAAATGATATTGATCCTGGAACGGACAAAGCAATTTTAACACTGGCTAATGGGAAGCAACTTACACTTGAGGGTACTAAAAAGGGACTGCTGGCTAAAGAAGGAAATTCGAAGATCTTTAAAACTGCAGATGGACATATTGCTTATAATTCTGGCAAAGCATCGGCGGCCTTAGCGGTTTTAAATAAATTGGAAACACCCAAAGGAGGGCAGTTTATGCTAATGTTACCTGATGGCACGCGTGTGTGGCTAAATTCTGCATCTACACTGATATATCCCACTGCGTTTATAGGAAAAGAAAGAAAAGTGAAATTAATAGGTGAAGCCTATTTTGAAGTAGCTAAGAACAAGAAAAAACCATTTATGGTAACTTCTGGTACACAAATTATAGAGGTACTGGGTACGCATTTTAATATAAATAGTTATCCTGATGAGCAAAGCATTAAGACTTCATTACTTGAAGGTTCTGTAAAAGTAACTAATGGCAACAGTTTGGTACAAAAGGTCCTTAAACCAGGAGAAGAATCTGTTATGCAGAAGTCTGATGGTGCTATAGCGGTAAACCAGGCAGATGTGGAAGATGCAGTTGCATGGCAACAGGGGTATTTTCTTTTAAAGAATGAAGATTTGCAAATGATTATGCGCAGAATTTCACGCTGGTACGATGTGCGCGTAGTTTATAAAGGAAGTATTCCGGTTAAGCAATTTGGGGGTATGATATCCCGTTCGAAAAAAATATCAGAAATATTAAAATTACTCGAATCAACAGGATCAGTCCACTTCAAAGTTGAAGGAAAGGAGGTTACTGTGCTAAATTAATCAAACTGAACCTCTTTTGGATGATTCAAAAAAGGCCGGAAGTGTTGAAGCACCCCCGGCAATGGCTTGAATTCCAAAATTTAATAAATGCCTGACAGCAATTAATGATCAAAACTCAAACCAAATAAATGTATGAAATTTAAATTTTACCGGACCTCCAGGGATAAGAAATATCTCCTCTTATCAAAAATTTTTTTAACAATGAAATTAACTGTTATTTTATTGCTGTTTTTTAACTTTAGCCTGAAAGCCAAAGTCTACTCACAAGGTATTTCCATTTCTGAAAGGAATGCACCCATCGAAAAGGTCTTTAAGCAAATCATTAAGCTCAGGTCATATGAAATTGTTTATGATATTGATGTCCTGAAAAATGCGCGTCCCGTGTCTCTATCCTTAAAGAATGCCTCTATAAAACAGGTGCTTGACGAATGTTTTTCTGGTCAGCCGTTTACCTATATAATTATAGATAAAACCATCATTGTGAAGCCTTGGCAAAGTTCCAGGCTCGAGATAACCGTGAATGGCGCACTAAGAGGTAAAATAACAGATGCAAAAACCGGCACTCCCATACCGGGGGTTGTACTTAGCCTGGTTAAAGAAAATGTCTCGAAAAAACAATTCAGTACTGATACAAATGGAAGTTATATCATCTCCTCTGTTGCACCAGGCGTATACAAGCTGACGGCTTCGTATGTTGGTTTTACCAGTCAGACGAAGGATGTGACAATTACAGAAGGTAAAACCGCTGAATTGAATTTTGCAATGGCCGAAGAACTAAATCAATTGAGTGACGTGGTGGTGGTAGGTTATGGAACACAAAATAAAAAAGATCTTACCGGTGCAATTACACATATCAGTTCCGATGATTATAAAGATCAGCCTGTATTAAATGCCTCTTCGGCTTTACAGGGAAGGGTGGCAGGTGCTGTCGTAACCAATAGTTCTGGAGCACCAGGAGGACAGGTTAAAATAAGGATCAGAGGTGGAAACTCGGTCAATGCAAGTAATGATCCATTATATGTTGTTGATGGAATAGCATTAACCAGTATTGGTTTACAGGAAATCAATGTCAATGATATTGAGTCTATGGAAATCCTGAAAGATGCGTCTGCTACTGCTGTTTACGGATCCAGGGGAGCAAACGGAGTGGTCATCGTAACTACAAAAACGGGTAAATCCGGAATAGTGAAAGTAGATTATAATAGTTTTATCGGCTTTAATAAGCCAATGAAGCAATATGATTTAATGGATGCCGTAACTTATGGAAAACTAGCCAATTTAATTGCTGGAGGCACCGTAGTTAAAAATCCAGAATCATACGCAGGTAAAACCACAGACTGGCAAAAAATGATTTTTAGTAATGCTATTACACAAAGTCATCAGCTTTCGGTTTCAGGTGGAACAGAAAAGTCTAAATACTATATTTCGGGATATTATACTGATCAGCAAGGCTTGCTGGTGAACAGCAGCCAGAAAAAATTCAGCCTGAGGTCTAATCTCGATACTAAAATTACAGAGAAAATCAGCTTAGGTCTGAACATCTTTGCAGAGCGTATTAATTCACATAATAACGGCGATATTGGGTCTAAAGGGAATGCAGTAATGGGAGCCCTAACCTGGGCACCCACGGCACCAGTATTTACTGACGCAGATGGATTGTTATATAACCGTACAGCCATATCCCCAATATGGACCAATCCTTACATGAATATCAAAGAGGCGGATAATGATATCTTTAATAATGTAGCTATTTTTAATGGCAAGGCTAAATATCTAATTACAGATTGGCTTTCCTTAACCGTTAATGCCGGATTGGACCTTTCAAATGCAAGAACAGCTTTTTTGAGGAATAATTGGATTACCCCAGGTAATATGGGGTCTGGACAGGCTGCAAGTGAAAATTATACCTTTCAAAACAGTAATGTTTTAACCTTTCACAAACTATTTGCTCAAAAACATGATTTAACAGCCACTTTACTAGCTGAGAATACCTCAAGCACATATAACAATTTTGCCGCCAATGGGTCTGGTTTAACCACCACTTCCAACAGTTATTACAACCTGGGGCTTAATGGTTCCCAAAATATTTCATCGGGATATACCAATTCGTCTTTGTTATCTTTTATGGGCAGGGTGGCTTATTCATATGGAGGTAAATATTTATTGACCGCTTCAGTAAGAAGAGATGGCTCATCTAAATTCAGTGATGGAAATAAATGGGGAACTTTTCCTTCTTTAAGTTTGGGCTGGAAACTATCTGAAGAGTCTTTCATCAAGGATTTAAATCTTTTCTCTGACTTGAAATTACGAGGGAGCTGGGGTAAAACAGGTAACCAGGGTATAGCGCCCTACAGTACATTAGGTTTAATGACACCCGCACAGTATTCTTATGGAAGTTTAACAACCTACCAGGGCTATGTTTTAGGAAATCCGCAAACACCAAACGTGAAATGGGAAACTACCAACCAGACCGATCTCGGATTGGACGCCAGCTTTTTCGGCAACCGTTTAAACCTGACCGCAGATTTTTACAATAAAAATACTACTGGGTTGTTGTTGTTTACACAGATCAGCAATTACGATGGAGGAGGTTCTTTATTGAAAAATATAGGGGAAGTAAATAATAAAGGATTTGAACTGATGATTGATGCGACCCCCGTAAAAACAGCAAATTTTAGCTGGTCAACCCGGTTAAATGGCTCTATAAACCACAATAAGGTGATTAGCCTTGGGGGAGATGACATTATATTCAGGGATAAGATTGGCGGTGGGCTCATTAACACCAACATTCAGGCAGTTAAAGTTGGCGAGCCACTAGGTTCCTTTTATCTGATTCCATGGAATGGTGTGTACAGTACAGATGACCCATCCATGGGTTTCAAAGCCGGCGATAATAAGTACACCGATGTAAGTGGTAATCATAGTATAGGATATGAAGACAGGGTAATTGCTGGCTCGGCTACACCGACCTTTCAATGGGGTTTTAACAATAATTTTGTATACAAGAATTTTGAGCTGAATATATTCATTCAGGGTTCCCATGGTAATAAGGTGTTTAACGCTACTTACGCAGCTACTGCCGTGCCGACAAGTGATGTAGCTTACCCAACGCTTGCAGCAGCAGCCAATTACTGGACACCTCAAAATACAGGATCGGTTTGGGCAAATCCCATCAGTACCACCGGTAGGAGGTATGTGGAATCTACTCAATTTTTACAGGATGGTGGTTATATAAGAGTTAAGAATATCAGTCTGTCTTATTCGCTTTCAAAAACATTGCTGCATAGCCTCCGCAATGCAAAATTCACAGTAAGTGCTCAAAACTACTTGACTTTTACAAAATATAAAGGATATGATCCTGAAGCCACCTCTACCTCTTCTTCCAGCGATGCAGATGGAGGTATTGATATGGGGGCTTACCCATCGGCAAAAACGATTACCCTTGGACTAAATGTAGGTTTTTAAGCTTTAAAATTATAAAAATGGTAGCATGCGATACCTTTATTACCATTAAAAAAATTATATAACGATGAAAAAATATCTTGTAATTATATCTGCAATACTATTGGTATCTGTGATTTCCTGTAAAAAAGGGTTTTTAGAGGAAGATCCAAAAGGAAGCATTCTTCCCCAAACTTTTTATAAAAGTTCTGAGGATTTAAACCAGGCTACTCTTGGCATAGCAATGATCTTTAACGGGGCATGGAACCAGACAGGTGGCCTTGCAACAACTTACGGGAGTGATGACGTAACGGTATTCAGGGGAGGAAATAAACTTGGATTTTCCGATTTTGACAGTTTTCAAGCCAACTCATCTAATGATAGAATGACAAATTGGTGGAATTATTTTTATAAAACCATTAAATCTTCCAATTCCTTAATTCAGAATTATCCGGGTGCCACAGAAGCTACGCCAACAGAAAGAAATAATGCTGCTGGTGTAGCCTATTTTTACAGGGCGATCAGCTATTTTTTTCTAACACGTACCTGGGGAGCTGTGCCCCTAATTACAGAGCCCTCTATTGAAAACAATCGCCCGAACGTGCAACCTCAGGAAATTTATACCCTGATTGTTTCCGATTTGCAAAAGGCAGAAACCATGTTGCCAGATAACTGGACTGGGGTAAGAAATCAAAATGGAGTCAATATTCAGCCTACCAGAGGTTCAGCTAAAGCGTTGTTGGCAAACGTGTATCTAACCATGGCGGGCTGGCCGCTTAAACAAAGTGATAAATATGCTTTGGCTGCAGTTAAAGCCAAAGAAGTAATGGATAACAAAGCAACCTGGGGATTCCAGTTGTTGCCTAATTTTGCCGATGTTTTTGCAAAGGAAGGTAAGTTTAATCATGAAGCTGTATTTGGTTGTTATTACAATAATCAGGCACCAGGTTCGGCATGGGAAAATGGAAGTCAGATGGGCCCGCTGACCACTATGGCCGGAGAAGAAGGCGGTTGGGATGAAGTATATGGAGAAATCAGTTTTTATAACAATTTTCCGGCCGGTCCAAGAAAAGAAGCCACCTACCAGAGTGTTTATTATTTAAATAATAACCCCAACACCGCTGTTAATTATATGGGTTTGCTACATAAGCATCCTTATTTTATGAAATACATAGATGATATTTCGTATGATAAAGCAACTCATAAGGCAAATGACTGGTGGGGAAGTCATACCATATTTATCATCCGCTATGCCGAAGTACTGTTAACCTATGCAGAGGCAAAAGCGATGTCTTCTGCTCCAGATCAAAGTGCTTATGACGCGATTAATGCAGTGAGAACCAGGGCTGGTCTGGCCAACTTAACCCCAGGTTTGCCTCAAATGGCTTTCCGGGATGCAGTTATAGCGGAGAGAGGTTGGGAGTTTGCAGGTCTGGAACCAGCTTCAAGATGGTTTGACCTAATCAGGACAGAGACTGTCGGGAAAGCGAATTCAAATAGGGATGTTTCAGAAGTCGCACTTGCAGCTGTACCAAATGATGCTTCACATACTTTTTATTGGGCACCATTGCCAGTGGTGAAATAAGCCTTGAATTAACCAAATCTATATACACTAAATCTAAACAATTATGAAAATTAATTTTTATGCTGTTGCCTGGGCATTAGTTATGGTAGCAAGTATGGCAAGTGCGTGTAAGAAAAATCTAAGTGTGACTAAGGAAGATTCAACCAATCTTTCCAAAACTACCGTAAACAGAACGGTATCCAGCTATAGGCTGGTCTGGTCGGATGAGTTTAATACTGTTGGGTTGTTTGACACGGCTAAATGGACATTTTGTCCAAGAGGGAACCCCGCATGGACTAAATATTTAACTTCGACATCTGATTATGCATACCAGGATGGTAGTAATTTAGTGCTGAAAATGGATAATGCAGTTATAGCTGGTGATAATGTTACTTATCATTCTGGTGGTGTTCAAACTTCCACTAAATTTAGTATGAGGTATGGGAAGGTCGAAGTTAGAGCAAAATTTAAATCGGGTCAGGGCTCGTGGCCAGCTATCTGGATGATGCCTGAAACACCTGTTGCCTATGGAAATTGGCCAAACAGTGGAGAGATTGATATCATGGAGCATATTAATTACGAAACGGTTGTTCACCAAACTATACATGATGGATTAGTGACCAATTCAAGTGGTGGTAGTTCTGCTACCCATACCGCTACTTATAACACCACAGATTACAATATCTATGGTATTGTATGGAGTCCTACTTCCATTGAGTTTTACGTAAACGATGTACTTCAGTATACCTATTCTAAGGCCACCAATGCAACGTCACAGCAATGGCCTTTTGATAAGCCTTTTTACTTAATCTTAAATCAATCTGGAGGGGCTGGATGGCCAGGAGCTATTACAAATACAGATCTTCCTTTTAATATGCAGGTAGATTGGGTAAGGATTTACAAAGGACAGGAACTCGTGAATACCGGGTTTGAAACCGGCGCCCTGACACCCTGGGCAGCTTGGAACCCTGCGGGTGGCAGTACTGCAATAACTACCTCAAATGCAAGGACCGGTACTTATGCTGTGCTGGAACAAGGGAGTGAGACCTCATTGGAACAAGTAGTTACTGGCTTACTTCCAAATACTACTTATACATTTGGGGGATTCGGTAAAGTGGCGACGGCGGGGCAATCGGTAATGATAGGTGTTAAAAATTATGGAGGTTCAGCAGTAAATACCTTAATCACCAGTACAACTTATCAGGAAGGCGCTGTTACTTTTACCACTGGTGCTACAAATACTTCTGCTACGGTATATTTTTATAAACCGACTGCTGGAACGGCTTATGGAGATGATTTCTATGTAAATAAACTCTAAAATGAAATCGGGGCGTTGTTTTTTTCTGAACAGTGCCCCGTTTTGTATTCTAATGAGACATTTTTTAATTGGCTTTCTGTTCCTGCTATCTTTCAATGACCTGTACGCGCAGGATCTTGGAGAAAGGGTAAAGTTATCGCTCCTTACGGGTCTTCAACAAGAGCATTTTCAATGGTCTATCGCTGGAAATATGGATGGGCAAAATCCAAATGTATATTCAGAGTTAAAATGGAAAGCTATTAAAAGCCGTAAAATTGGTGTTTCTTTGGAACTGCTTTTTTTTAAGCGGTTTTTATTTCTGGGTAATTATGACCATACTTATATCCATTCAGGGAGGGCCTATGATATGGATTATCATGGAGATGATCGAACTTCAGTTATCTATGCAGAGGGTTTTGATGCCAGTACGGGGAATGCATATTCCTGGAAAACGGGTATAGGTTATGATCTTGTGAAAAAAACAAAATTTAGCCTTAAGCCCTTTTTAGGTTTTGGAATAAGCCATCAGTTATATTCTGTCCTGGATTATAGCGGAAAATTTGGTCTATTGAATAGTAGTTACAATGCAGTTTGGAAGGGGCCTTTTATAAAGATTAACTCCTCAGCGGGCTTAATAAGGAATGTTAATCTGGTATCTGGGGTAGCTTATTCTCAAGTTAATTTTAATGGAAAGGGCAATTGGAATTTGATTGAAGCTTTTAAGCACCCTGTAAGTTTCAGACAAGGGGCTAGGGGGTATGGAATAGAAGCTAGTAGTGGATTATTGATTTTCCTTACACGAAAAATTGGTTTCAATATCGGAGCAGACTATTTTAGATGGGTAACAGGAACAGGAGTTGATGAACTTTATTTAGCTACAGGTGAAAGTGATAAAACCCGATTTAATGAGGCTACAAGAGAGGGGCTGAGTTTGCATATTGGGGTATTTAGTGGATTTAGTTTAAAATGAGGTGCTATAGGGAAAGTACAACCGGATGCAAATATTCCAAAAATACACTCCCAGGCAAATGTGGAATTTATAATTTCTTAATGGTGTATATTTGGGGGAAAGTGGCTCTTCGTCAATTTTGGTAAAAACATAAATAATAATTACACGTTTACTCTTCTGTTCTCTTTGGAAAAAATTATGCTGACATTTCACTTTTCAAATACAACCAAATCACATCTGTGGCATCCAGATGTGATTACAGATACAAACAATACACCTGTGTGGCTGGACCTACTTAATCCAACCGATGAGGAACGCAGTCAGGCCGAGCTGATTCTTGGTGGCAAATTGCCGGTGCGAGAACAAATTAGTGCCATTGAATTATCCAGCCGGCTCAAATCTGCCAACGACACATTGCGGTTAAATATTCCCGCGTTTGTACCTGCAGAATCTAGCCAGGGTTCCTTAACACCCCTTGGTTTCGTGCTTACTCCCAACCTACTGGTGTCTGTGCGTTACGGTGAATCCCTGGCCTTTAAGCACCTGGCTGAGAGCATTGACGGTGATCTATCAAATAATAGTAGCATAGATATTTTCATTGAGCTGATCGAAGCAATTGTTAACGTGGCGGCCGACAGCATGGAGGCCGTTGGAAGTGAACTGTCCACGCTATCGAGTACGATCTTTTCCAATGCTGTATTCTGCCATGCGGAAAGCCATGTTTTTCTCATTGTCGCGCTGGTACTCAATGTGGAGTTCGCTGATATTTGAAACGAAACAGCTAACAAAGAGAAATTTTATCCAAAAATGCACGGAAAAAATGGGGGGACCTTTGCCAATGAAATTGGAGATCAGGAACAAAGTTATATTAATGAGATTATCAGAACTGAGGCGTTGAAGGAAATTTATCTGGCCATTCAAAACTTACCTACCAATGTAGTAAAATTGTTTCCATGAGTTACATAGAGGGCTTCAAAAATGAGGAGATTGCTGAGAAGATGAGACTTTTTGTTCAAACAGTTAAAAACCAAAAAAAACAGCGGATTGTCTATTTTAAGAATGAGATTGTCTTCAGAGCATTTTATGGTTTTTGTGTTGCTGTCTCATCAGATATTAGGTTAGGTGAGCCGATTGAATTAAACTAGCCGTAAGTGACCCTACTTTTTTTATCCGTTTTTCCAGGCATCGGAGCTACCTCATATTTGCAATTCCATTCTTTGATGCTTTCTAAAATTGGCAAGAAAGCCAAGCCTTTCTCAGATAATTTATATTCTACCCTCGGCGGCAGTTCCTTATAGGCCAATCTTTCCAGCAATCCATCTTCTTCCAACTCTTTGAGTTGCTCGGCCAGGACTTTTCTTGAAATGAGCGGAATGATGGAATCCAGCTGTCCAAAACGAACGGTACGGGTGCCGATCACGTTGATGATGATTGGTTTCCATTTATTACCAATCGTGCCGATCGCTCTCGTAAAGGAGCAATTCGAAGCGCAAAATCTCTCGTCTCTCATATTCTTAAAATTTGTAGTTACCCAGCGGTAACCAGAATAAACTGTGTTAGTTACAAATATAAACTATTGATAGTAACTTTGAGAAACAAATTTGAAATATTAAAAATGGAT
>NZ_QAIL01000349.1 GCF_003061025.1 Pedobacter sp. HMWF019
AGTCGTAAAGGTTGGTCCGGTAGCTAAAGCAGTACCACTTGTGGCCGAAGCATACCATTTTAAAGTGGTTCCGCCATTGGCTGTAGCTGATAATGTTGCTGTGCTTCCAGAGCAGATGTTTCTGCCGGTTGCCGCTACGGTAGGGTTTGGATAGATCACCTCAGCCCCATAGATGTCCAGGCTGCTTAGTGCAGCAACCAGCGCTCCAAAGCTCACTTCTACACGGTCATAAACACCGCCTGCAGGCAGGGTAGCTTTGAACCTGTTGCCTGTAAGGAGTTGCAGATTGAGCAGGGTAGAGTTCAGCGGATAGGTTTTAACTAAAGTAGATCCGTTGTATACTTTCACGGTAATTCCGCCCAGTACACTCAGGTCTGCCAGTCCAACCGGCGTAGCCAGGTCCAGACGAATACTGTCTGTACTTGCACCGGTGTTAGCGAAGATTAAACGCTGGTAACCTGTAGCACCTACACCAACAGCAAGGTTGATGCGGGTAAAGTTGTTAACGTCTGCATCGGTAGAATTTCCAGGATCAGAGATGCCGCACAGCAGGCAGATTCCATCGATGCCACTTTGCTGTTTGGTTGCAGCATTACAGTTCGGGTTGACCGGACCAGAAGTCACGGTCACAGTTACCGGTACCCTGGTTGCACTTACACATCCGGCTGGACTTTGAGTTTCCACATAATAGGTTGTGGTTGCCGCCAGGACAGGTGTAGTGAAGCTTGTACCGGTTGCAATAGCTGTACCACCAGTTGCTGCAGAGTACCAGTTAATGGTATTGCCTGCATCGGCAGTAGCCTGTAAGGTTGCAGTTTGTCCCGGACTGATGGTTTCACTGTTGGTTGATACCGAAGCCAGGGCAGGCGCAGGGTTGATGGTTACATTAACCGCTGTACGTGTGCTCACTGCAGTTCCTGAAACGGCTTCTACATAATAAGTGGTATTGGTTGTTAATGCAGGTGTAGTGAAGGATGTTCCTGTAAATACCGGGGTACTTCCAGTTGCCGCGTACCAGTTGTAGGTAACACCGGCCTGGATGTTGGATACAGTTAGTGTAGCAGTGCTGGCGTTGCAGGTACTTGCAGCGGCAACAGCAGGAGGAGCAACATTAACTTTAAGTGCGTAATCCGTACTTGTTGATAAACCGTTAGTATCAGTTACGGTCATTTTAATGGTAAAGGTACCACCGATAGTTGGTGTACCCGAGATGATCCTGGTGGCCGGGTCAAAAGTAAGTCCTGCCGGTAAGCCTGTTGCTGCATAAGTATATGGCGCAGTACCTGTACCGGTTACTGCTGGTAAAGGCAGAGAAGTATAAGGCTTTCCTACCAGTCCATCAGCTAAAGTCGCATTTGGTAAAGAAAGTACGCCATTCACTTTCAGGGCATAGGTTTGGGTTACGGTTGCATTAGCCGCATCGGTAACTTTAACAGAGATATTGAATGAACCGGACTGTGTCGGTGTGCCGGAAATCTGGCGAGTTGCCGGATCAAAGCTTAGTCCCGGAGGCAGGTTGCTGGCCAGGTAAGTATAAGGGCCTGTTCCACCGGTTGCCGAAGGCAGGGTCTCTGTTGCATATGGAGTTCCGGTTGTACCGTCGGCAAGAACTTTTGCTGGCAGTACTAATGGATTGGTTACCTTAATGGTGTAGTTTGTGGTAATGGTGTTTCCATCGGCATCGGTTACTTTTACCGGAATGGTATAGGTACCTGCTAAAGTCGGTGTACCAGTGATCTGGTGAGTTGCCGGATCAAAGTTCAGTCCCGGAGGCAATCCAGTTGCGGCATAGGTATAAGGTCCGTTACCGCCGGTAGCCTGAGGAATGGTTTGAGTAGGGTAAGGAGTACCAACTGTACCATCAGCGAGCGTTGCAGTTGGTAATACCAGTGGGTCTCTAACGATAATGGTATAATCTGTAGATACTGTATTTCCGTTGGCATCAGTAGCGGTTACCGGAATGGTATAAGTACCTTTTTGAGTTGGTGTGCCGGAGATCTGGCGAGTTGCCGGATCAAAGGTGAGTCCCGGAGGCAGGTTAGTTGCGGTATAGGTATAAGGAGTTGTACCTCCTGTTGCCGCGGGAAGAGTTTGTACCGGATACAGTGCCCCTACAATACCGTTAGGTAAAGTAGCAGTCGGTAAGGCCATCGCCGCAGTTACCCTTAAAGTATAAGCTGCAGTCGCAGTACATCCTTTGCTGTCTGTCGCCATCACCGAGAAGGTAAAATTACCAGCAGCAGTTGGGGTACCTCCGATCGCACCATTGGTACCCAGAGATAAACCAGCAGGCAGAGGGGTGGAAGGATCTGCTGTATAGGTAAATGCCGGTGTTCCTCCAGTAGCTGGATTGATCTGTTTTGAATAAGTAGAAGCGACGGTTGCATTGCTTAAAGTTGTTGTCGCAAAAACAATGGCCGGGTTAACAGTTACAGTAACCGGTACACGTTGTGCATTGGCACAGGTACC
>NZ_QAIL01000350.1 GCF_003061025.1 Pedobacter sp. HMWF019
ATGTTGGATTTATCCAAAATTTAATTCTTAATTTGCATATTATAGCCAACTAAATTGAAACCCGATTTAACAGAACTTTGGAAGAGAGTATGCGCAAATGATGACACAAAGGCATTTGAAAGTCTGTATTATGCACTGTTCAATAAGCTTATCAAGTTTTGTATTTATTATACCCGGCACCGGGAAGCAGCAGAAGAAATTGTTTCGGAGATTTTTGTTAAATGCTGGAACAACAGAAAGACTTTAACTGATATTGAATATCCGGAAACTTATCTTTTTGTAGCGGTAAAGAACCAGTCTCTCAAACACAATAAAAAATATTCCAGTATTCATTTTATTGAGATAGAAGATTCGGACGAAGCGTTACTTGTAGATATGGCAGATCCTTCTGCACTTATGGAACGAAAAGAATTACACCATCGCCTGGACCAAGCTATTGAAACATTACCTATGCAGGCTAAAATGGTATTCCGGTTGATCAAAGAAAACGGATTGAGGTATAAAGAAGTTGCGGAAATTTTGGAAATATCTCCAAGAACGGTACAAACACAGCTTTTTAGAGCTATAGCCAAATTAAGATTGCTCCTTCAATCTTACAGAAAGAACCCGCTGAAGGAAGAGTCTGGAAACAAAATAGTAAGTATCATCTTTGTTGTCTATCTAATTCATTATTTTTTTTAAATGCTGTAGGCATTTTCAGACAAAAAGGTATCTATTAACATGTACACCAGGCTCCAATGACAGAAGAAAGATTTACAGAACTATTAGGTAAAAGATTATCAGGGGAAATTACAGTTGAAGAATCAACTGAATTTGGCCGGATGATTTCCTGTAATGAGGCCTTTAAAAGGGAGTATGAGTCTTTGAAGATGTATTGGCAGCAGGATGAAAAACCTTATGACCGTATTGCGGATATCTTTGAAAAGATTAAAAGTCAGACCGATATACCTGAAAGAGAAGCCAGATCATTAGTACAATTAAAAAGAATCAGAATACAGTTTTCATGGATGCAAAAAATTGCAGCTGTTCTGTTTGTGCTGTTTGTATTTGCAGGGGCGTATAAATTTTTATTGAATAAAGATGTAAATAAGGACACAGATGCAAAGGAATGGAAGCAATTGCAAACACCAAGTGGGTTGATCTCTAAGCTTCGTTTACCGGATGGCACACAGGTTACTCTTAATTCTGAATCTGTTTTAAAATATCCTCTGGCATTTACAGGAGATATCAGGGAAGTCCATTTAACTGGAGAAGCCTATTTTGACGTAGCCAGAGATCATAAACATCCCTTCATTGTGCATACAGATAAAATGAACATACGTGTATTAGGTACCGTATTTAATGTGAAATCTTATTCCAATGACCGTTCAGAAGAAGCTACTTTATTAAGGGGCAGTATAAAAGTTACCTTTGCCGATAATCCTGGCGAAGAGGTAATGTTGAAACCAACGGATAAAATCGTTATTAAAGATTCAAATTATCATCTGGAAAAGCAGACTTATTACAACGAACAGGACAACAGGATAATGGAAACACTTTGGATGATAAATAAAGTCGCTTTTAGAGACGAATCGTTTGAATCTATTGCCAATAGTCTGTCCAGAAAATACGGTGTGAAAATCATCTTTACCAACAACAGTTTAAGAGACCTAAAATTTAGTGGTGAATTTGAAAAGGAGACGCTAGATCAGGCACTGCTTTCACTCCAAATCGTTAGTCCTTTCCATTATAAGGTAAAAGGAAACAGTGTCTACCTTTATTAAGGTTAATGTAGGGAAATTCATTTGGATTGCTGAACTTTGCTGGTATCCAAATTAACCCATAGACCTGTGCAATGAGGCGAATGAAAGTATTGATCCTAAGTGTAATCCTATTGCTTTTTACCAATGCCTATGCCCAGACAAAAGTTGATCTGAATCTTCATACCAATAACTTTGAGAAAGTGATTAATGCTATAAAAAAGCAAACCATATATCATTTTATCTATAACCAAAATAACCTGCCAAAAAAGGAAATTAAACTTAAGATTAAGGGACAGGAAACCACGCAGGTGCTAGAACATTTATTGGAAAATACAGGATTTACCTATACTTTACTTCCCAATAATTTAATTGTGATCAGTGCGGCGCATGAAGATATTAGCCGGAGCATGGCGGCCGAAACCGTGAAAGTCGATTCTAATCAGTTGGAGGAAGTTGTAATTACAGCTCTAAATATAACCAAAGAAGTAAAACGCGTAGGATACTCTGTGACCACCATCAAAGGAGAAGAATTTACAAAAGCAAGAGAGGCCAATTTCGTTTTGGCTATGGAAGGAAAAGTTGCAGGATTAAACGTGAGTGGGGTTAGTGGGGGGCCATCCTCTTCTTCGCGTTTATTGCTCCGTGGTGCGGCGAGTATGAGTGCTGGTTCGCCTTTATATGTTTTGAATGGTGTTCCTATTGACAATACACAGAGAGGAAGTGCAACAGAGTATGGAGGAGCAGATTATGGAGATGGCATCAGTAATTTAAATCCAGATGATATTCAGTCTGTAACTGTTTTGAAAGGATCGGCAGCTTCTGCATTATATGGGGCAAGGGCAGCAAATGGTGTTATATTGGTGATTACAAAAACGGGTATTAAAAATGCAACCCCTCAGATTGAGTACAACATGAACCTGTCCTTTGATCATGCATTGAATAACACCGATTATCAGTACCTCTATGGACAAGGTACCCAAAACAGAAGGCCATCAGATATGGGGAGTGCAGTTTCTACGGGACTGCTGAGCTGGGGAGAAAAAATGGATGGGAAACCGGTTATTCAGTTTAATGGTAAAACTGAACCCTATTCTCCTGTAAAGGATAATATAAAACAGTTTTATCGGACAGCACCATCCTGGGTAAATACAGTTTCAGCATCTGGAGGTACCGCAAGGTCTGCCTTCCGGATCTCAGCTTCCAATATGGACTATGCAGCTGTAATTCCAAATAGCAGTCTGAACAGAAAAACATTCAACCTAACTGCTGGTTATGATATTACCCCTAAACTCAACGTCAACTTCAGCGGGAATTACATTTATGAGATGAGTAAAAACCGATCTTATCTGAGTGATGGGCCAATGAATGCCAATTACGGAATTCAGTTCCTTGCGACCAGCGCTAGTCAATCCAGCCTCAAACCGGGTTATAATCCCATAACCGGAGTAGAAACAGCATGGAACAATGATGAGTATAAAACCAATCCATATTTTGTAATTAACAAACAGGTAGATGATACCAAAAGAAACCGTTTCATCTCCGCTACCGCAGTCAAATACAGTTTCTCTGATCGTCTTTACCTTCAGGGGAGGTTTGGCTACGACATCAGTAATGATCATCTGCTAAATGTACTACCTACCGGAACTGCTTTTACCATTAATCAGCAAGGTGCATTAAATGCGCTGAATGAGGTTCAGACATCTGAATTAAACGCAGATTTTTTAGCTGTGACACAAAGAGACCTGACGGAATACCTGAGCCTTAATTTTTCTGCAGGGGCTAATTTTAGAAAAAGAAGATCAGAGACTTTGGGGTATATCGGTGCCCAGTTTATTACGCCCTATCTATACACTCCTTCCAATTTGCAAAGCATTAATTCTACGTATACCGTTTTGGAGCTGGCGACAGAATCTGCTTATTATACAGCCGATTTATCCTTTCACAAGTACCTTAATTTTTCGCTTACCGGGAGATATGATATTTATTCTACTCTTCCTTCCAATAACCGTGGGATATTTGTACCGGGGTTCTCAGGAAGTTTTGTTTTCTCGGAACTGTTACATTTACCATGGATAGATTACGGAAAACTGCGGATGAGCTTTGCAAAAACAAGCGGAGAACCTGCCCAGCCTTATACCACACAAACGTACTATTCTTCCAATACCTCCGTAAATGGAATTCCATTAGGCGATTTTTCGCGTATTCTTCCAAACTTTAACCTGAAACCATTTGTGCTAAATGAATATGAAACGGGTTTTAATCTCGTTTTTTTTAATAGCCGTTTAGGTTTGGATTTTACTTATTTTCACCGGATCACGAATAACGAAATCACCAATGTAGAGCAATCTGTAACAACTGGTTTTAACTCTTCCTATGTGAATCTCGGAAGAACCCGCAATACAGGAGTTGAAGTCTTATTATATGGGATGCCTTTAAAGAGCAAAGATTTTAAGTGGGATGTGTCTTTTAATTTTAGCCATGTGAATAATAAATTGCTTTCTATTGACGGTTCAAGTACTTATATCCTTACCGGAAAGTACAGACCACTAAATGCAAACACTGCTATGGTACTTGGAGAATCCATCACACAAATTATGGCCTACGATTACAAAAGAGACCCGCAGGGTAATATCATTATAGATAATACCGGCATACCCATGCGTGGAGAATTTAAGCCAATGGGAGGTACGTTGCCTATCTGGTATGGAGGATGGAGTAATACTTTCCAGTATAAAAATTTTAAACTCTCCGGGCTTATCGATTTTAAATTTGGAAATAAAGTGCTTTCGGCCAGCGAGAATTATTCCTATGTATATGGTTTAAATAAGGCAACTTTGGAAGGTCGTGAAGGCGGTGTAGTTGCTAAAGGGGTTTTAGCAGATGGATCCATCAACACCATCAATGTACCAGCTTACAATTATTACCCACAGTTAGTGAGTAATATATCTGCACTTTCAGTACTCAATGGAAGCTTTATTAAATTCCGTCAATTAAGTTTTGGATATACTTTTGTACCCCGGTTTGCCAAAGCGTTTAAATCAGTTTCTATAGACTTGGTTGGCCGGAATCTGCTTACGATTTTAAAATATACACATAATATAGATCCTGAATCTCAGTTTGCTCCAAGCCTGGCTTATGCAGGTATAGAAGGCTCTTCTTTGCCAGCTGTCCGTACCTATGGAATTAATTTAAACTTTAAACTTAGATAGAAGATGAGGAGAAAATATGTTTTAACTATACTGTTTGCGGGTCTGGTATTCAGTGACTGTACAAAAAGCCAATTGGATGAAATCAACACAGACCCCACCAAATCCACTAGCAATAATTTTGATCCCAATTATTTATTATCTACAGCCCAGTTTAACTATGCCAATATCGGGTATTATCAGCTTATCTATGAAAGTATGATGATGCAGGTACTAGCCTCTACCTATAATTATTATAACAATGGAGATAAATACATCAATGCTGCAAATTTTACCGATTATCAGGGTAAAATATTTGATCAGGGGTATACACAATCCTCAACCATCCGTCAAATGCAACGGCTTGCAGTTCAAAAAGATGCAGATGCTTATACAAATCTAATCAATATAGGAGATATCATGGTGGTGTTGATTCTGCAAAGAGTAACCGATATGTATGGAGATGTACCCTACAGCCAGGCGAATAAATCTGAACAAGGAGTAAAATATCCTGTGTACGATAGGCAACAGGATATTTATAATACCATGTTATCAGAACTTGAAAATGCGATTAATAAGCTGGATCCTGCAAAACCAAAACCAACTGCTGATCTGATTTATAGAGGGGACATTAATAAATGGAAAAAATTTGGCTATTCATTAATGCTTCGGCTGGCGATGCGCTTAACAAAAGTAGATCCGGAGATGGCGCAGAAATGGGCAGAGAAGGCGAGTGCCGGTGGGACACTGGCAGATGTGACGGATAATGCTTTAGTACAAACGGATGCTTCTAATTATAATAGCCAGAATGGAACTTCCATAGCACTTCGTACGCTCTCAGATTATAGAGAAGTACGTTGGAGCAAAACATTTATAGATCAGTTAAAGAAAGATAAGGACCCCAGAATAGATGTCATCAGTGAGGTGCCTCAACCTGGATTAGCAAATAGTGTGAATGAGAACTTGGCTGGAAACAAAGATACTTCCGTTCAGATGGGGCTACCCAACGGGTACGACGTTCTTGGGGGACCGACAGACATTCGTAATTCGCCAGGCTTTCCTGGTGCTTCGGGGTCTGGATCTGATATTGCACCGCTGGGTAAATATTCCCGGCCGGTAACCTCTGTTTATTTGAAATTAGGTGGTCCCAACTTTATAATGACTTATGGGGAAACAGAATTTTTACTTGGGGAAGCGAAGCTTAGGGGCTGGAACATCACGGGCAGTACGGCAGATCATTATGCAAATGGAGTTAACGCTGCTTTTCAGTCCATGGCGCAATTAGACGTTCAGGCCACGATTGAGACTTCAAAGATCAATGCATATCTGGCCAGCCACCCTTTGGACCAAAGTTCAAAAGAGAAAGCGTTGGAGATGATCAACACCCAATATTGGCTTATTACAGGTTCTACCTTTAATTTTATAGAAAATTGGTTCAATTGGAAGAGATCAGGTTATCCGATACTGATACCTGTAAACTATCCTGGCAATGTTACAGGTGGAACAATTCCCCGGAGAATGATTTATCTCTCAACGGAGATACTGAACAATACGGTAAATTACCAGGCTGCAGTAGCGAGACTCCAGGGAGGAGATGCACTAACCGGACGGGTATGGTGGGATAAATAATTTAGATTGTGGTTTTTCTGAGACTGAATTTTATAGTTGTACCGTAACCTGGTTCACTTTCAATCCAAATATTTCCATTATTATTCTCAATGAATTCTTTACAAAAGACAAGGCCTAGTCCGGTACCTTTTTCATTTGTAGTTCCATTTGTCGAATAACGTTTTCCAAGGTCAAATAGTGAGCGTAGCACATCAGGCTCGATTCCTGTACCATGATCTTTAATCCGGATCAGAACAGTATCTGTATCCGGATATTCTACCTGAAAAATGATTTGCTGGCCAATGTAACTGAATTTAATCGCATTGCTGGTCAGATTTCTGATCACAAACGCGATTTGCTCTACATCCGCGATAGCATAAGTTGGGTCTGGTACTTCATTTATAAATGTAATCTTCTTATGCTGGGCAGGATATTGATAGAAGGCCATTACCTGTTCGATCATTGGGAAGAGATTAATTTCTTTAGCATTGGTTTCTTTATGTTGTACACGTTGTTTTCCAGAAGCCCAATGCAGCAAATTTTCTAAAGTAGTAACTGATACGTCGATACTCGAATGCAACTGATTAAAAAATGTTTTACGGTCATCCGGAGGCAAAATATCCTGTTCCAGAAGCTGCAACATGTTTTTTGTGCTGATTAAAGGAGAACGCATATCATGGCCGATAATGGAAAAAACCTGATCTTTAAACTGTATAGCATCAAGCAGCACTGCTTTTTGCTTTTCAATGAGCTGCTGCGAGTGCTGTGCTTTTCTTACCATATTAAGGCAAATCACACACACAATAACGTAAGGCATGCAGATATTAAAAGCATAAATATAATCAGCAGCAGCGGGCAGGGGGAAAAATGGGGCATTATATTTTTGGTACAGTTTAATGAAAATAAACACACCTATTACCGCGGCGATTCGGAAGAACCTGTAATTTCCACTCGAATAATAAATAGCTATACTTACAATTGTGATGATCAGATAATTTTGTTCCCCTAGTTCTGAACCAAAGCCCATGGAGGCCTCTATGATCCAGAGGGTCATTGTCACAGAAATAAAGTAAACAGACCATTTTAGTTGCAGGAAATAGCTAAGTAGGAAACCGGTCAAAAATATAGCTGTAAGGACCAACATGTTCACCAGATAAGGAAAAGAATCTCTACCTATATAAGAAAAAATTAAACCAACAAAGGCACAAATCAGGCAAATCTGATTATGAGATTTTGTTTTAGCCTCTTGTATGAAGCCGGCCTCAGGTGGTAAACCTGTATTAAAGAGGTTATTTAAAATATTTTTCACTTAATTGAATAGGGATATATAATTAACGAAAAAGAAGATAAGAAGGTTTCATTTAAGTAAATGAAATGTTACATTAAGGCAGCCTAATTTACCATCTTCTTTTTAAAGTACCTAACGTATTGTGAAATATCTATCTGTTTTTGAGCTATATAAGTGTTAATTTGTTTTGATTTCCAATGGAATTGTAAACCAAAACGTACTTCCTTTACCTAATTCGCTTTCTACACCGATTTCTCCTTCATGTCTTTTTATGATTTCGGCACTAATGTATAGTCCTAAACCAAGACCTGAAACTTGAAAGCCAGAAGAATCAGCACGATAATACCGGTCAAAAAGATGAGGAAGTTTTCCCGGCGGGACACCAGGACCATTATCTTTCACGCCGATCCATACTATGTTTTTCATTTTTCGTACAATCAGATAGATGTCTTTGGAATCTGGTGCATATTTAACGGCATTATTAACGAAATTGACTACAACCTGGTCAATACGCTGTTCGTCTGCGAAGACATTTAAGTGAAGATCTCCTTCAAAAATTAGGTCATGTTTTCCTGCTGCCCGGACATGGCTACAGCAATTTTTCAACAGATCAGCGATATTGAAACTGGATTTGTTCAATTGGATTTGCCCCTCACTCATCCGGCTTACATTCAATAGATCCTCTACCAGTTCGCTAATTTTAACCATGCTTTTGCTGGATTGTTCAATCAGTTTTGGGATCAACGGTGCGTCTGGTCTGTCTTTAAATCTTTCCAGCAACTGTAAAGATGCCTTTAAACTGGTAATAGGGGTTTTTAATTCGTGGCTGGCTATGGAAATAAAATCATCTTTTTGCTGTTGCAGGCTTTTGAATTCTGTGATGTCCAGGATAGTGCCAAGTACTCGTAGAGGTGTATGTTCTGCATCATGATATACTTTTCCGTATACTCTTATCCAGTGAATTGATCCATCTTTGTGGATCAGTCTGGTGTCGTATAATATTTTGCCACTAATATAGCCGCTCTCTCTGGTTTGTCTTACATACTCCCTGTCATCGGGATGGATAGCGGATAGAATGTCTTTTCTTGGTACAGGATGATCGAAGCCAAAAATCATGTCGAAACGATCAGAAGTAACCATTTCATCAGTGAGCAGATCATGGTCAAAGGTGCCGATCTCTGCAGCTTCTACCGCCAGGCGTATCCGCTCTTCTACATCAGCAATGTTCCGCCGGGCGATAACTTTGTCTGAAATTTCAATAGCAAGAACCATAATCGTGGTTACTTTTTCATCTGCATCTTTTACTGGTTCGTAAACAAAATCTACAAAAACAATTTCAGGAGCGCCTTTTCGAATGAGGACCAATTCGTGTTCCTTCGCATTGAACGGCATCCCGCTGCTGATCACCTCATTCATGATCGGAGCATAGTTGTCGGCGGCCTCGGGAACTGCCTGCCAGATAGTCCTGTTTTCCATATCCGACCGTTTCCTACCCACGAGTTCCAGATAAGCGTCATTCACCTCCTGTATCATCAGATCTTTTGCCCGGATAATACAGATACCGACAGGTGCCTGGCTGATCAGACTTCTAAAACGAGCTTCACTCTCAGCCAGTTGTTCCATATTTAAGTGAAGGCTGTCTTGTGAAGCAATTAATTCTTCATTGGCAGCTGCCAGTTCTTCATTTATAGCACTAAGTTCTTCATTAAGCGCTTGTTGGTCCTGCTCACTTCTTTCGAGACGTTTCCTTGCTTCCACCACCTCTGTAACATCTGTTACTGTAGCCAGGATGGCTTCTACTTTGCCTTCTGTATCAAAAAGAGGATCGTAGGAAAATTCTACGTACAAATGCTTATTGCCATCCGGAGAAACGATATTTACTTCTATTTCCGGCATAGAAATGGCTTTACCTGTAGTAAAGACATCTTGCAACAATTTTGGAAAAGGTTGGCCAATAAGTTCAGGGAATGCACTGATGAGCTCCATGTTGATCACTTCCTCGGCAGGTCGGTTCCAGATATCTAGGATATGTTGATTGGCAATTTCAATGATAAGGTCTTTTCCCCGCAACACTGTCATACCAATAGGAGTAGTCATGACCATACTGTGAAGGCGTTGCTGGCTGGCTAGTAATTCTTTCGTCCGAAAATTAACAATGTCTTCCAGTTGGTTGTTCAAAGAGGACAGGCTTTCCTGGGTTTGCATCAGCTGCTCGTTGGTAGCTGAAAGCTCTTCGTTCGAAGCAGCGAGCTCCTCATTGGCAGAGGCTAGTTCTTCATTAAGTTCCTGTTCATCCCTTAGCGCTTGATCTGTAATGTTTTTACTAACGAGTCTTTCGGCTGTCAGTATTTCATCAATATCTATGCAAGACCCAATATACCCTGCAAATTCTCCATTGATATCATAACGGGGAATTCCGGTATCCACCAACCAGCGGTAGATACCGTCATGTCTTCTTAAGCGGTATTCTATTTTAAATTCTTTCCTGGAGTCAAAGGAAGAGGAATAAATATCCATACACCTTTGTAAATCATCCGGATGCACACCCTGGGTCCATCCATTGCCATATTCCTGTTCCATAGTACGGCCAGTAAATCTGAGCCAGCCGGCATTAAAAAAGTAACACAATTTGTCTGTACCAGAGACCCAGATCAGCACCGGCGCGCTGTCGGCCATAATCTTAAATTGTTCTTCTACAGGAATTATTGGTTGGTTCGCATCCATCTCGCGGTTATAAAGCAATATGCATTAAACAAAAATGAAAAACATGACATATACTCCTTTGCCTATTCAAGCCAATAAAAGTGTCTCGCAGCATAATTTCCAAGCTCAACAAAATACAATCAAATAAAGTTTTCCGATTTTTGGAAACGCATAATTACAAATTTTTTGTTTATTATTTTTATAAATATATTTTAACAAAACAATTCATTTACTTTGAAAGTTATCAGGCGCGTGCAGCCATTCAATGTCAAACAGCATAACAAAAACAATTGATTATTTTTATTAATTTACAACTCTTTCATGACCACTAAGCTCCAACGCTCAAAACGCCGGCTTCTATTTGGATTTGGGATCTCATTGCTGATTCTGATCGGAAGTTCGATCCTTTCTTATTATAGTATTATGCAATTATTGGACAGTCAAAATTGGGTAAGTCATACGGCCCAGGTTGAATCAGGTCTTCAGAATATGGTTTCCAGGATGAAAGATGCTGAAACAGGACAACGTGGATTCCTGCTTTCTGGTGAAGATGTATTTCTGGAACCATATACAAATGCCGAGGAAGATGTAAGAATTATTCTAAATGAATTGCAGTTGTTGACTTCTGACAATCAACAGCAACAAAATGATTTTCCTTTAATGGAGAAAATGGTTAGGGAGAAATTTTCTGTTATTGAGAAAACGATTACAGACCGCAAACGTGGTATTCCACCTTCTGTAAACACTCTGTATAGAGGAAAGTCTATTATGGATTCTATCCGCGTTTTGACCAAAACGATGGTGGCCAGAGAAAAGAAACTGATGATTAACAGGGACGCAAAGATGAACATGTTTGTACGGTATACTCCAATTGTTATTGGTATTGCTGCCTTGATTTCTCTACTCATTACGCTCATTTTCTATTTTAAGATTGACAGCGAAGTAAAGGCAAGTTTTCAATTGCAGCTGGCTTTGGAAGAACAACAACGGAAAACAGAGCGGCAGATAGAAGTGATAGGCAACGTTGCAGAAAAAATTGCAGGTGGAGATTATAAAGTCCGTATTCAGGAGTCCGACCTTGAATGAGCTTTATTGTGAATACATATATTCGATCTCTCAGCAGAGGCAAAAAAAAATAAAATTTGCAAATATAAATATGGGTCGTATATTTGTACCCGAGAGCGTTAATTTAAGGGGGGAGTAGTCTTTATGATTATTCTCCCTTTCTTTTTTACAGGCAATCTTCCTGAATTTTTTACAAATTTAAAACTATTTGACACATGCAATGTTTGGTGTATAATTTACCTATTTGTTATGAGCATATGGGGTTAGCATGGGGATGTTAACCCTTTTTTATTTTAAAAACCTTTTGAAATCTGACGGGTTAGTAGCACATGAGTTTATCCGAAAGAATTATCGAATCAAATAAAGGACTTCTCAGTGAAATGGTCCAGTTGAAATACCAGGCTATGTCTGAAAATGCATTTCGGTTTTTTAGAGGTACCTGCGATTTGTTTTACCAGGATCTGGCTTTATGGAAAGCAATTCCAAAGTCACCTTTGGGCTGGATCTGCGGCGATCTTCATGTAGAGAATTTTGGGAGTTATAAGTCCGATGACGGACAAGTCTACTTTGATCTTAATGATTTTGATGAGGCCATCCTTGCTCCGGTTGTATTGGAATTGTTGAGGATGATCACCAGTATTTTTTTATGTTTCGATTTCCTGGAACTGGAAGAGGTAAAGGCTGCAAACATGGTACAGGTATTTCTAAAAAATTACTCAACAGTTTTGGTAGCCGGAAAAGCACGGGCAATTGAGCCCAGAATTGCAAAAGGCATTATTAAAACTTTTTTGGATGCAGTTTGTAAACGAAAACAGACAAGGTTATTGGACAAAAGAACAGAGGTAAAAAAAAGCAAAGTAGTACTGTCTTTAGAGGATGAAAGGCATTTTGAACTGGAAAAGGATCTGAAAGAAGCGCTCACCGCACATTTGACCGATTGGCTGAAGAACCACGATAAAAGCCCTTACAATTTCAAAGTAAAAGATGTGGTCTTTCGATTGGCAGGCACCGGAAGCGTTGGTACAAAACGCTATATGTTTTTATTGGAGAGTCTGCAGAAAAAGGGGAAGTACCTGATTGTGGATATGAAACAGTCTCAGCCCTCTGTATTGAATCCATTTGTGAAAATTAAACAACCTGAATGGTCTTGTGAAGCAGAGCGGGTGGTTTTTACGCAGGAGCTATCTCAGCATATGCCCTGTGCCTTATTAAGCTATACAATTTTTAAAGGCGATTCCTATGTAATGAAAGAAATGCAGCCCACTGAAGATAAAATTAAATTCCGACTTATCCAGGATCAGTACCGAGACATATACCAGGTGATCGATGATATGGCATTACTCACTGCATCTGCTCATATCCGGAGTTCAGGCAGGAGTGGATCAGCGATAGCAGATGAGCTGATCGAATTTGGGAAACGTACAGATTGGCAACAAATCTTAATAGACTATTCACAGGCGTATTTCAAAAAAGTAAAAAAAGACTATAAAATATTCAAAGACGGTTTTGAGTCAGGACTGTATGCTATTTAAAACCATTTAAATATCCTTATGTTATAATACAAAAACGATATAAATGAAAACGATGAGATTTTTAAACTTAGTGATAGCGAGTGTCTGTATTTTGCAGGCCTGCCACAATTCAGAAAAAGAAAAACAGTCAGGAACTATGTCTTCAGACTCTTCGGTTACTTTATCAGTTAATGGG
>NZ_QAIL01000351.1:0-34371 GCF_003061025.1 Pedobacter sp. HMWF019
GTCTATTAATACACAATATCTGTTACACTATACAGGAATAAATCCACTAACGGGTAACTATACATTTGAAGATTATAACCATGACGGTGCGATCAGTATAGATAATACCGGGCCAACCGGTACTGGTAGAGATGACCGGTATGTTGCCATTGATCTCAGCCCGAAGTTCTCTGGTGGCTTTGGTACTTCTTTTACGTATAAGGGCTTTAACGTCAGCTGTTTTTTTGATTTTACAAAAAGAATGGGCCTTAATCCATACTATAATAGTCAATTTCTGTTAGGAAATTATGGAAATCAACCAGTTGAGGTATTTGGGAATTATTGGAAAGCTCCTGGTGATCATGCTTTATATCCAAAACCGACAACGATTCCAGGAAGTGAAAGTGCCGGCAATTTTGCTCTTTCAGATGGCAGATACAGAGATGCTTCCTTTCTTCGGATGAACAATTTGTCTTTTAATTATCGGCTGAATGAAAAATTGGTCAAAAGGATAGGGGCAAAGTCAATGAGCGTATATGCGCAGGCACAAAATATTTTTGTGTTGAGCAAAGCGAATGGTATGGATCCTAATATAGATAATTTTAGTGCACTTCCTCCGGCAAAGACGTTTTTGTGTGGTCTCTCCTTAAATTTTTAACTCATAACGATATGATAATGAAAGCTGCATAAGCGTACTGCTTACAAAATACAATGAATAAGCTTTGCAAGCTTCATTACCGATAAAAACAAATTATACTCCAATGAAAACAAATCTAAAATTATACAGTCTTACCCTGGTCGCTATTGCTGTTGCATTTTCTTCTTGTAAAAAGCTGGTCAGTATTCCAGAGCCAACGGATACCATCACTACGGTCAAGGTATTTTCGAATGATAACGAAGCCAATTCAGCCATGGCCGGAGTATATACACTGATGATTAATAATGATTCTAATGGAGCAACAGGATTGCTTGGTTTTGCCACGGGCATGTCTACTCTTTATGGTGCGATGTCTGCAAACGAATTAATTGCCAGTACGACCAACGGCCAGGATTATTTATTCAATCAAAATAGGCTAACAGCTGATATCGGATCAACAGCTATTATCTGGAAAACAGCCTATACTGCAATTTATGGTTCTAATGCAGTTATTGAAGGAGTTGAAGCCTCTGTTTCTCCTAAGTTACATGATGAAGTAAGGAAAAAGCTGACCGGAGAAGCAAAATTTGTGCGGGCATTTACCTATTTCTATCTGGTGAATTTTTTCGGTGATGTACCTATGGTGCTTACGGTAGACTTTAATAAAACGGCCACCATGAAAAAGACACCTAAAAATGAAGTGTATGCACAGATGATCAAAGACCTTCTGGATGCGAAATCCCTTTTGTCTGCCGATTTTTCGGGAGGGGGCGGCGAAAGAATTCTTCCAACTAAATGGGCTGCAACAGCACTGCTGGCTAGGGTTTACTTGTACACCGGTGATTATGCCAATGCCTCGGCACAAGCCAGCGAAGTGATTGGTCAAGCCGCTCTTTTTAACCTCCCGGCAGATTTAAATACGGTCTTTTTATCTACGAGCCAGGAGGCAATCTGGCAATTAAAGCAAAGTACGTTGCCTGCCAATAAAAATGCGACTCCAGAAGGCACCACACTATTTTCGAAACCGGCTTACTATTATGTATCAAAAGAGTTGGAAAATGATTTCGAAATGGAGGATCAGAGAAAAGAAGCATGGTTTCACCGAGACAGTTTACAGGGAAAGCCGGTCTATCAGGCGTATAAATATAAAACCGGACAGGCGAATTCTTCGATAACAGGAACCGTTACGGAGTATTCTGTAGTTCTAAGGCTTGCGGAACAATATCTGATCCGTGCCGAAGCTCAGACCCTTGGAGGTCTGTCCCTAAGCCAGGCTATTGCCGATCTGAATGTGATCCGAAAACGGGCAGGTTTGAATAACTTGCCAATCACGCTCTCTAAAAATGAAGTAACCAAGGCTATTGAACATGAAAGGGAGATAGAGCTTTTTGCAGAGTGGGGGCACCGGTGGTTCGATTTAAAAAGAACAGGAAGAGCGCACGATGTACTCTCTGCTGTACAAATCAAACAGCCATGGACGGGCGATTATCAGTTGCTCTATCCAATTCCAAGATCAGAAATTATAACGAATCAGAATCTGATTCAAAATCCTGGTTATTAAATTCTTAATTAACAAAGAGATGAAAAATTATAAAATGAGTTTCATTGGAGCGGTATGCCTGTTTTCCATAGCCCTTATTTCCTGCAAAAAAACGGAACAGCAAATCACCACTTCTTCCCTAACTGTGGTCAATGGTATTATGGATGTTAACCGAATGGTGCCGAACTTTAGTGGTACTACGCCGATAAAATATTACAGTGGGTCAATCCCGTTGATGTATGGTGCTTTTGCCGACAACTGCAAATTTTCTATAGAAAAGACGGAGCAGCCATTGGGAATTTTCAAATACCCCGATACGTTGCCCAGCAGCAAACCGTTGTTTAACCTGATGCTTCATTTAAAACCGGGAAGTATCAATAGTTTATTCCTTGTAGGAACCGCAGCCAAGCCAGATACGATGATGGTAACTACGATCCCTCCTTATCACAATGACCGGGACAGCACATTTGGCGTTCGTTTTGCAAACCTTTCTTACCTAAGCAAACCTGTAAGCATTTATCTATTATCAGAAAGCAGCCGTAAAGAAATAGATGGTCTGCCGTATAAAGGAATTTCTGGCTATAAAAACTACTATGCCGGGCTGGAAACAGGAAACTATACGTTTGAATTCCGGGATAAAGAAACTCAGGCCCTTCTGGCTACTGCCGTGATCGATGGAGTTGGAGAGGGGACTGGCAATTTACGCCGTTACCGCAATTTCACAATTGCATTAAAAGGGCTACCTGGTGTAACCAGCGGAGATCAAAAACAAGATGCTTTCCTGATCAACGATTATTGATAACATTAAAAGTCTTTTAGACTTTCTTCCCGAATCACATTTTAATCCAATTTAAACTATGGAACCAATCGTTCGTATTAGCGGCTTGTCGCACCGTTATAGTACCAGCTGGGCTATACGTGACATCAATATAGAGATCCCCAGAAGTGGGATTGTAGGTTTGCTGGGCTCTAATGGAGCTGGCAAATCTACCACAATGAATATTCTTTGCGGTGTGCTTACACCTACCGCAGGTTCGGTCACCATCAATGGCATTGACCTGAGTAAAGAGCCGGAGCTCGCCAAACAGGAAATCGGTTTTCTACCGCAGACACCGCCTTTGTATATGGACCTGACGGTGGATGAATACCTGAAACACACCGCTATTTTGCGCTCAATAGAAAAAGCACAATTGAAATCAGCGATGGAGGAGGTAAAAGAGCGCTGTGGCCTTACGCAGATTAGCAAAAGACTCATCAAGAATTTATCCGGAGGGTACAAACAAAGGGTAGGTATTGCCCAGGCGATTATCCACAAACCAAAGCTGGTGGTGTTTGATGAGCCGACCAACGGGCTGGATCCTAATCAGATCCTGGAAGTGCGCGGTCTGATCAAAGACATTGCTGCGGAACGTGCGGTTATTCTTTCCACCCATATTCTGACCGAGGTACAGTATCTCTGTAAAGATATCGTAATGATAGAAAGCGGCAGGATCGTTTTTGCAGATACCATGGAAGCTTTTGACAATTACATCGCCCCGCACAGTATGTTGGTCATCATGGAGAATGCCCCTCCGGCAGAAGCACTGATGGCCATAGAAGGTGTGATCCGGATTGAAACCCTTACTGAAAAGCAATTGCGGATTTATTTTAATGGTGACCGCAGTATTTCCGAAACGGTAGTATTAGAAAGTGCAAAGCATGGATGGCGCTTGCGTGAGCTCAATATGGAGAAAAATTCTTTAGATGAAACTTTTGCCCAGCTATCCAAAATCTCGAATTAAATAGAATTATGAAACCATCATGAGTTTACACTCACAAAACACAATGAATAAACTCATGATAGCTTCATCTCCATTAAAAAAATATATACTGATGAAAAAAATCATTCAGATAGCAAAGCTGGAACTGAGCCTGCTGTTTTATTCCCCGATTGCCTGGCTGCTCATTCTGGTGCTTTTTATACAGATGGCACTGGCAAATTTATCGGCAATAGCAGATCTACAATATTTGCTGGGATTGAAGGTGGAGTTTACGGATCTGACAGATAAACTATTCACTACAAGTATAGCCATGGGTACGCTACCCGCGGGCATATTTTTCACTATTCTTGGAAGTTTATATCTGTATACACCGCTCATTACCATGGGTATCATTAGCCGGGAACTGGATAGCGGAACGATAAAACTGCTCTATTCTTCACCTGTAAAACTGAGCCAGATTATTTATGGAAAGTTTTTGGCGATGCTCACCTACAACCTGGTGGTTGTGACCTTAATGAGCCTGTTTGCCATTTTGGGAGCATTGTTTATAAACCATGTTGATTATCCTCATATACTGGTGGCCTTGCTGGCTTCTTTTTTACTCTTATGTGCCTATTCAGCGATAGGAATCTTCATGTCCAGTCTGACCACGTATCAGGTCATCGCAGCCATCGGTACTTTTGCCGTGCTGGCCTTTATGAACTATGTTGGCAACTTTGGACAGGGGCTGGATTTTGTACGTGACCTGACCTATAGTCTTTCCATGCCAAGTCGTGCTGAGCGGTTGGTTGGAGGGCTGCTCAACAGCCGTGATGTGATCTATTACCTGGTGATCACCGGAATTTTTCTTGGTTTTACCATCGCGAGGCTGCAATTTACAAGAGTATCGAAATCTATTGCGCAACAGGCTTTAAGGTATGTAATTATTTTAATTGTTGGCTTAACTGTAGCATACATCACCTCGCGCCAGCCCATGATTGTCTATTACGACGCAACCTATATCAAGGCGAATACCATTACTAAAAATACGCAGGATATACTTAAAGCAATGGGGGATGAACCTATTGAAATGACGGAATACATCAATCTCATGGACGACAGTTATGAGCGGGGTGCACCGGTTAACCGGATTCCATCTATGTTGAGGTGGGAGCCCTATTTGCGTTTCAAACGCAATATCAAATTAAACTGGGTATATTATAACGGCAGTTTTGATCATCAACTTTTTAAAGAAAGGGCTAAACAATTAGAGGTAGATACGGCTGATTTTTTAAGCCCGGAAGCTTTGCGCAAGCGGGTAGACCTGAGAGGTGAAGATGGTCGATTGGTCGTACAGCTTAAATATAAGGGCAAAACGACTTTTTTACGAACTTTTGGGGACAGTGATTTCTGGGCTAAGGAACCCGAAATTGCCGCTGCATTGAAGCGACTGCTGGTCACACCGCCTAAAATTGTGTTTGCAACAGATGGTTATCAGCGTAGGGTAGACAAGATTGGCGACCGGGACTATAGATTATTCTTTAATGTCAAAACCTCACGTTCAGCTTTGATCAATCAGGGCTTTGATATCGACAGTGTTTCCATAGAGAACAGTGAGATCCCTAAAGGAATTGCGACATTGGTGATCGGTGATCCTAAGGTGGCGTTTAGTAAAAATGTGCTGGCTAAACTTCAGAGATATATTGCTGAAGGAGGGAATCTGCTGATCGCAGGAGAACCTGGTAAACAAAGCGTGCTTAACCCATTACTGGATACACTCGGAGTTAAAATGCTGAACGGGACCCTTGTTCAGCGCAGCAGGGATTACTCTTATGACCTTGTTACGCCAAAACTTACTGAAGAGGCTCTGGTCATGGACCGCGGATTAACAGGACTCTATCAAAATAAAGGTGTGGTCACGATGCCTGGAGTTGCAGCTTTAAAAGAGGAAAAGAAAGGTGGTTTCGCCGTTCAGCCCTTGTTGATGACTGATGCACAGCGCAGCTGGATCAAACAAGGATCTTTTGTTTTAGATTCCGCAGATTTGGTTTTTGATGCAAAAACCGGGGACCAGCAGGGGGCATTTCCAACTGCATTAAAACTTACCCGAAAGCTGGACAAAAAAGAGCAACGAATTATCGTATCCGGGGATGCGGATTTCTTTAGCAATAAAGAAGGATGGAGAGATATGCCAAAAATAAACAGCGCATTTACACTCAGCATATTTAAATGGTTTGCCTATGGAGAATTTCCTGTGCAGATGATCAAAATTGACTCTATAGACAATACAATGAAGCTGAACGAGGCCGGAGTGGAAACCTTACAGATCTTATATTATGGGGTCATTCCGGGCGCAATATTGCTGCTTGGAATCACTTTGCTAACCCGTAGAAAACGTAAATAAAATGAGCTTTATAACCGATAAACAAACGATCGATGATCTGAATATCTTCTCTAAATCGGGAAGTGATTCTATCTACCATATTTTCAACAAGACCTTCACGCAGGGTGGTGCGGCCCTGCTGGAGGAAATGTTCCGCAGCCCGCTTTCAGATGAGAAAGCCATTAATAACCGCGTGGCGGTATTGCGGTATTTTCAGGAAAGTAAGACCGCCTTTCCGTTGCAGGGCAACCGCTTTGAAGAAGCAGAAAGATATCTGTCCAATACCGACCCCCGAAGCCGGCTGTCTAACCAGGGCTTTAGTATGGCGGATTTTAAAACCGCTACACAAAGTGTGACAGCGCTCATGGAAATCCTGCAGGGCTTAAAGATCTTTCTTTCAGGTATTGGAAAGGAAGTGGAAAGTAACCCGTACCACAAAGAAGCAGGTGCGGCTTTAGCCCTGCTAAACTCCAAAGAGCTGGAACCCATTTTTCTGGATCATGGAAAGGGTAAGATCTCCTCGGGAAAAATTGTAGAATATGATAATATTTTGCGGTTTTTACACCGGGCGCTCCTGGAAAAAATTCTCGGCCATGTGTACCAACTTGACGTATATATCTCTGTTGCTCAGGTAGCCACTGAGCGGGGATATGTTTTTCCAACGGCCTTACAGCGTGATGAGAACCGCCTTTGGGTGAAGGGTATCTATCATCCGCTGCTAAGCCGTGCCATTCCCAATACTTTAGAGATGAACCCGGATGGCAATATTGTATTCCTGACCGGGGCGAATATGGCGGGTAAATCCACCTTCATGAAGTCCCTTGGGATCTCGGTTTATCTGGCACACCTGGGTTTTCCGATTGCAGCGGCGGAGATGGAGTTTTCCGTCTGCGACGGGATGTACACCACCATCAACCTGCCAGACAACCTGACTATGGGTGCCAGTCACTTTTATGCTGAAGTGTTGCGGGTAAAAAAGGTAGCGGTAGAATTGGGTGCTGGAAAGAACCTGTTTGTGATCTTTGACGAACTCTTTAGAGGCACCAATGTAAAGGATGCTTATGAAGGCACGATCTCCATTATGGAAGCTTTTGCCAGTAAGCCGCATTCTTTATTTGTGGTCTCCACCCATATTATGGAGGCTGGAGAGGTGCTGCAAAAGAAATGCAGCAATATGAGTTTCCGTTATCTCCCGACACGCATGGAGCAAGGCAAACCGGTATATACTTATACACTCACTGAAGGCATCACAGACGACCGCCATGGTATGATCATCATCAACAATGAAGGTGTCCTGGAATTGATCAATCATAAAAAAGAGGTAAAGTCATCCTCGCAAAATCTGCTGGCCGACAAACAAACCATAGAAGATTTAAACCTGCTGGGTAAATTCAAACAGCAGTCTGTTTATGGAATGTTTAACAAACTGAACACCCGGGGAGGTGAAAAAGTATTGGAAGGAATGTTTGCCAGGCCATTAAATTCGCCTGTAGAGATTAACCACAGAAGTTTGCTTTTTGCCTTCTTTCAGCGGCAAAGAGTGATCTTTCCAGTGATCCGGTCACAGGTAGAATCCATGGAAGACTATCTTTCGGGAGGAGCGGGGGCTTCGCTGCCAATGGTCACCTGGGGAATTTTCACTAAAAAATTCAAACAGGTGCTTTTTCACAATGCCGAGCTGTTACAATTACAGGCCGGACAATCGGTCACGATTGAAGTACTGCAGGCATTCAGTGATTTTTTTAAGGAATTGGCTGGAAAAGAAGGTATCTCAGTTTATCAGAAAGACTTAGATCGGGCACAAAAAATTCTGCAGGATCCAAGGCTGCAGGGGATTTTAAATGCTTCTGAGGGACAGCCATCATTGATGCAGCTGATCCGCAACGATTATGTGATCCGCCATGCAATGATGGATCAGATGGAGATCTTATTGAAACTCATCTACGAACTGGATGTATTTGTTGGTGTTGCTGCGGTGGCTGCAGATCAGGGTTTTGTTTATGCCAAAGCCTTGCCGGCAGCAGAGATGCTGCTGGATATTGAAGGTTTCCGCCATCCAGGATTAAGGAATGGCGTAAGCAATAACTTGCATTTGACCAGGGATAGAAACGTCTTGTTTTTAACCGGTGCGAATATGGCGGGTAAATCGACTTTCATGAAGTCGATGGGTATTGCCGTTTATCTGGCGCATATGGGTTTTCCGGTTGCGGCAAAACGCATGGAGTTTTCCGTGAAAGACGGATTATTTTCTTCCATTAACGTCTCGGATAACCTGGATATGGGCTACAGTCATTTTTACGCAGAGGTACTGCGGACCAAAACGGTAGCCAAGGCGGTTAGCGAATCTCTGGACCTGTATGTCTTGTTTGATGAGCTGTTCAAAGGAACGAATGTCAAGGATGCCTATGATGCAACTCTTGCTGTGACTGAGGCTTTTGCAGCAAACCGAAATAGTTTCTTTGTGGTTTCCACCCACATTATCGAAGTCGGGGAAGCCCTGGGCAAAGCCTGTGATAACCTGCAGTTCTCCTACTTGCCAACGGTGATGAAAGATGGTGTGCCGACTTATCCATATACCCTGACCAGCGGAATTACCAGCGACAGGCAGGGTATGATCATTATTGAGAATGAAAAGATTGTAGAGATCATTAAAGAACAGCACTATGTTAATTAAATATAAATTTTTAGGGTTCCTGTTTTTGGCGGCACTATGTCTGCCATTAGCCTGTAAAACCCAACTGGATACACAACCATTAGCATTGGATCCGGCCGTGCGGACTGGCAAATTGCCTAATGGCTTTACCTATTATATCCGCAAAAATAAAACGCCGGAAAAGCGGGTAACGATGTACCTGGCTGTTAAAGCAGGATCTATACTGGAAACCGATCAGCAAAGAGGCGTGGCCCATTTTGTAGAACACATGAGCTTTAACGGGACCAAACATTTTCCAAAAAAAGAGTTAATGGACTACCTGGAGCGATCTGGGGTACGTTTCGGCGCGGATATCAACGCCAATACGACACCTGATGAAACGGTATATCAATTGCCTTTGCCGTCGGACCATCCGGAATTGCTGGCCAATGGTCTGCAAATTATGCGTGACTGGGCACAAGATGCCAATATTGAGGCGGAGGATGTAGAACACGAGCGCCATGTGATCCTGGAAGAAAAGCGGGTCCGAGAGGGACTTGCGCAACGTTTTCAGGAAAAAAGTATTCCGTTGTATACCAATGGTTCCCGCTATGGTTCCCGGTTACCGATCGGGACAGAAGAGGTGCTGCTAAAAGTCACACCTGAGGAGATCCGCAGTTTTTACAAGGATTGGTACCGACCGGACCTGCAGGCTCTGATCGTTGTCGGCGACATTGATGTAGATCAAATGGAAAAAGACATCAAAGTCAAGTTTTCAGATCTGAAAAATCCTGAAAAGGAAAAAGAACGTACAATTTATCGTGCAGAACTGACCGGTAAAAACCAATATATGCAATTTATAGATCCTGAATTTGGCGGTATCTCTGTTGAAATGAGTATGAAGCAAAAAGCAGAGACAGTGGTAACAGCAGCAGATTACCGGGCCAATCTGCTGAAAAACCTTTTTGAACAAATGTTGGCAACCAGGTTCAGGCAATTGCCTCTTGTTGGCATTGCGCCTATAACGGGTGGATTGAATGCTTTTTATGTGAATGTGACCACTAAACCAGCAGAGACTGAGCCGGCATTGAAAAGTGTATGGCTGGAACTCCGCAAAATAGAAGAACAGGGATTTACCCAGGCAGAACTGGAGAGGGCCAAAAAAAGCTATTTGCAAAAAATGTCTGAAGGCTTAAAGGAAAAAGATAAAACAGCCTCAGATATACTGATCAAATCGTATCTCCAGCACTTTTTAACAGGCACGATTGCACCTGGAATAGTTAAAGATTATGAATTGACCAATACGTTGCTGCCGGATATTGATTTGAAGGAAATGAACGCGCAGATGAAGACCTATTTGAAAAATACGGACAGGGATATCATCGTAAAATCATCAGCAGCCAATAAAACATTTTTGCCAACTGAGGCGGCAATATTGAGCTGGATTGAAGACGTCTATGCCCAAAACCTCCCGCCATTTGTAGATGACGCACTTGATCTTCCTTTACTTAAAAACGAGCCAAAACCAGGAAAAATCACTGCTGAGGAAGACATCAAAGCAGGCGGTCTGCAAAAGATTACCCTCAATAACGGGATAAAGGTAATCCTGAAGAAAACAGACTTTCAAAATAACCAGATCCTGTTTCACGGTTTTGCGGAAGGTGGAGCTTCTTTAGTCAGTGATGCGGACTACGAGAGTGCAATTTCAGCTGCAAATATTATCGCTGCTGCGGGTGCGGGTAATTACGATGCCTTACAGCTGGGTAAGTTAATGTCGGGCAAACAGGTGCAGGTCAGTCCGTTTATTGCGGACAATTACCAGGGATTTAATGGCAATACGACAAAAGAAGACCTCCCAGCTGCACTGGAATTGCTATATGCATATTTTACGGAGCCGCGTAAAAGCGAGGAGTCTTATCAAACGCTGATCGGCAGGAGCCGTGAAGCCCTGGCCAACAAAACGAATGATCCCAATCAGGTTTTTACAGATACAGTAAACTTTGTGCTGGGGAACTATCACGTACGCAGAAAACCGCAAAGCCTGGAACGCATCTCTTCGATTAACCTGGATAAAGCTTTTAGAATTTATCAGGATCGGTTTGCTGACGCGTCCGGTTTCACATTTTTCTTTGTAGGGAATCTGGATCTGAAGGCTATTAAGCCTTTGCTGGAGAAGTATCTAGGTGCTCTACCTGCTAAAGGGTTAAATGAAAAGGCCCGGGACCTGGGGATGAATATTCCTGCAGGTAGGATTACGAAGACAGTTTATAGCGGCTTTACTCAAAAAGCAAGTGTCATGCTGGTGTATTCAGGTGATTTCGATTATAATTTTGAAAATACGATTCAGATGAATGCCATTGCCGAGGCATTAAAAATTAGCCTGAACCAACGTCTGCGGGAAAAGGAAGGTGGTACTTATACGCCGAATGTGCAACTCAAGCTTTCCAAGTATCTGAAAAAAAGGTTTAGCCTGATCATCTCTTTTGATTGTGACCCGCAGAATGTAGAGAAGCTGATTGCCTCTGCACAGGACGAGGTAAACAAGATGAGGGTCTCGGGGCCATCGGCTGACAACCTGCAGAAGTTTAAGGCAAGCCGAAAGGTTGGCCTGCAAACAGGAGCAACAAACAATGGATTTTGGCTGGATTATCTGGTTTCTCAGGAGATGAACAAAGAACCGCTAACTGAATTTTTTGATTACGATGCTGCATTGAATAAAATTACAGTGAAATCGGTTCAGGAAGCTGCAGCGACCTTTATTCAGGATAAGAATTATATCAGGCTGGTACTGATGCCAGCAAAAAAATAACGATTTAAATATGAAGAAAATCATACAAATAGCCAGGCTGGAGCTCAGCCTGCTATTTTATTCCCCCATTGCCTGGTTGCTAATGATTGTGCTCTTTGTACAAATGAGTGTAGGCTTTACAGGTGTTATGCCCGGATTAGAAAGTGCAAAAAACATTCCTTTTTTAACCAGTTTTCTGTTTACCGATCCGCAGAAGATGGGGCTTCTTGTGCATATTTTGAACAGCTTGTACCTGTATATTCCATTGATCACCATGGGGATCATCAGCAGGGAAACGAGTAGTGGGAGTATCAAATTATTGTATTCTTCCCCAGTAAAACTGAGCCAGGTCGTGTATGGAAAATTTGCTGCAATGCTGGCCTATAATCTGGTAATTATAGGGGTTCTAAGTCTTTTCGTACTGGCGGCGGCCTTTTTTATTCCAAATTTTGATTATCTACATATTCTGGTGGCCTTGTTCGCTGCTTTTTTATTGTTAAATGCCTATTCAGCGATCGGAATTTTTGTATCGAGTTTAACGACTTACCAGGCTGTAGCGGCTATTGGTACTTTTGTGGTGCTGGCCTTTATGAATTATATAGGAACAGTTGGACAGGGAATCGACGTGGTACGCGACTTAACCTATAGTCTTTCCATGCCCAGCCGGGCAGCAAGTATGCTCGCCGGGTTGCTGAATACCCGTGATGTGTTGTATTATCTGGCCATTATTGGTATGTTTCTGGCTTTTACCATTACGAAGCTGGAATTGGAAAGAGTATCCAGGTCGGTCTTTCAGCAGGTATTCAGATATGTGCTTATTGTGTTGATTGGTTTAAGTGTGACCTATGTCAGCTCCCGTCAGCCATTGATTGCATATTATGATGCCACAGCGACTAAAACAAATACCATCACCAAAACCAGTCAGGAGATTCTTCAGAAAATGGGGAATGAACCGCTTGAGGTGACAGAGTACATCAATGGGATGGAAGGCTCTTACTGGGAATCAACGCCAAGTCAACGTATTGCAGACATTGCCCGCTGGGAACCTTATTTGCGTTTTAAACCCAATATCAAATTAAAATGGGTCTATTACAACGATACCATTCCTGGTATGGCAGCCGTACTGGCCGAGAGCAAAAAGACTTTTGAGGAGCTGGTTATTCATATGGCTAAATTGCAGAAGTTAAATCTCCGGAAATTTTTGAAGCCGGAAGACATCCGGAAACAGATCGACCTGAGCGGTGAAAATGGGAGGTTAGTGATGCAGCTAAAGTATAAGGGCAAGGCGACTTTCTTACGGACATTCCCGCCGCCTGATGCGGGTTTTTGGCCGCAGGAAGAGGTAAAAGCAGCGGCATTAAAAAGACTGATGCAGACCGCACCTAAAGTTGTGTTTGCTACAGATGGTTATCAGCGGAGTATCGGCAAATTGGGGGAAAGAAACTATAGGACTTTGGCCAATGAAAAGCTATCCAGCACTTCAATGATCAACCATGGTTTTGACATAGACAGTGTATCCCTGGAGCATGGCGAGATCCCAGCAGATATTGCTGCACTGGTGATCGGAGATCCTAAAGTGGCTTTTAGTGCGGAAACTAAAGCAAAACTGGAGAAGTATATTGCCGAAGGGGGAAACCTGATCATCGCTGCCGAGCCTGGTAAACAAAGTATTGTTAACCCCTTATTGGAACCGCTTGGTGTTAAAATGCTAAACGGAACAGTGGTTCAGCGGAGTAAAGAATATGCTTTCGACTTGGTTGCACCGGAACTAGCGGCCGGATCTGTGGCCATGGCTCCGGCTCTGCAGTTCTTGTTTCAGCAGAAAGCAGTAGTGTCTATGCCAGGTGCCGGGGCTTTAAGTTACGTCAATTCCGGAGGTTTTGCTATCCATCCGCTTTTGATGACAGATGAGCAGAACAGCTGGATTAAAACGGGAAAGTTTGCAGTAGATTCGGCAGCTTTAAATTTCGATGCCAAATCAGGAGACCAGCAAGGGAGTTTTCCAACCGCGTTGATGCTGACCCGTCAAGTCAAAAACAAGGAACAGCGGATCGTGGTAGCGAGTGATGCTGATTTTTTCAGCAATGGAGAGTTGGCCAGGGGTAATATGAGTACGGTTAACGGCTATTTTGCCATGAAAATCTTTAGCTGGTTCACCTATGGCGAGTTCCCGGTAGAAATGAGCCGGCCACGGCCAAAAGACAACAATACGACCTTGACCAAGGCCAGTGTAAAAATCATACAGGTCTTGTATTATGCTGTGATCCCGGGAGCAATGTTCCTGATTGGAATGGTTGTGCTGATCCGCAGAAAACGTAAATAATAGGGTATCCGGATTACCTCCTTTTTAAAGAATAGTTGTCTATAGTGGAAAACACAACATATGAACATTAAAAAAATCATTCTGTCTATTCCTGTGGGTTTATATTGCCTTACGGCCTTTGGTCAGCAGTCTTCGGCAACATTACCAAAATGTAAAAATGGATTTGTGGTTGTTGCACACCGCGGAAGCCATCTGGTTAAGCCGGAAAATACCGTTGCAGCCATTGAAGATGCCATTCGGCTTGGGGCAGATTATGTCGAGATCGACCTGAGAACCACTAAAGATGGTCATCTGATGCTGAGCCACAATGAAACAGTAGACGGCAGGACCAATGGAAAAGGCTTGGTGAGTGAGATGACCTGGGAGGAGATCTCAAAGCTCTCTGTAAACAGTACAGATGGTCAGATGTATAAGATTCCAACCTTCAAAGAAGCCCTGAAAGCTTGTAAGGGAAAGATCAACATCTACCTTGATTTTAAAGATGCGGATGCCGCACAGGCCTATCAGGAAATTGCAGAGCAGGGGATGGAAAAGAGCATCCTGGTTTATTTAAATAAAGCCGGTCAATATGAAGCCTGGAGAAAAACAGCTCCTCAGATGCCACTCATGGGGCGTTTGCCTGAAAATGTACATACCAGAGAAGAGCTGAAGGCCTTTCTGAGCACCACCTCTTTAAAAGCCGTGGATAAAGCATCAGGCGCGGTGCTTTTGGCGGCGCTGAAAACAGAAGGTGTTAGTGTTTTCCTGGACGCGCAAAGCAAAGACGAAAATCCGGTAAAATGGAAAGCGCTGATGCACGAAGATGTACAAGGGCTTCAAACAGACCATCCCGAAGCATTGATTGGTTATCTGAACCAGAACGGATGGCGCAACGGCCTTAAACCGCAAAATCCCTAAGCCTTGATTTGATGTTGCGCAGCGCCAGAACCATATGTTTTTTAACGGTTTCGAGTGCAATATCCAATTCTTTTGCAATCTGTGCCTGCTTCATTTTATCGCTGCGGCTCAGCACGTAAATTTTTTTTTGCTGCGGTGGAAGTGATTCTACCGCAGCATCTATCCAGCTATAGTAATCAAAGGTATCTTCCGGCTGTTCTGGTAAAAAAAGAACAGTGTTTTCCATCCATTGCTTTCTTCTGTTGTCCTCCCTTTTGTGCTTCTTCAGGCAATTGAAGGCATGATTTCTGGAGACAATCAGCAAATAAGATTTAAAACAGGTGATGTCTTGAAGTACCCTTCTGTTGATCCAGACGTTTAAAAAAACATCCAGTGCAATTTCCTGTGCCAGCTGCTCAGATTTGGTGAAGTATAACATCCGCCTTTCCAAAAGGCTATAAAACTGATTAAACAATAGCGTGAAAGCCCGTTCGTCGCCCTGAGCCACTTTGGTGAGAATTTCCCGGATGTTGGATGAAGCTGAAGGGTACATGTCTTTAGTGAAGAAATGCTTGAATAGACAGGCGAAATTAGGCGAATTAAACCAGTTAAGCAGCCAGGAAGGGCTTTTCAGATGTGATCATTTCGTAAACAAATTGTGTCTTTTATGTAAGGAACGCTTATCCTTCAAATCAGGTGCAAACGTTTGTGCGCTCATTCCGGATCTTTCAGTCCAATCTTAGTGGAGGCCGGCCCCGGTATCTGGTCATTCGAGGCATAAAATGAAGATCTGTGCCCGTTTGGTCAAACGTTTGCGTAGTATTCTTTCCATTGCTTTGTTTTATATTGGGGCAATTATCCCTACTTTAAAGGATTATCCGTTTTAAACCCTGAAATAGATCGGAAAAACTGAATATATTTGAATTCAAGAACCTAAACTTAAAATGATACCTAAACCAACAACCACCAAAACAGCTCCGGGCTTTACATTGAACCCAATCGTTATCATTGGCGCCTTATTCTTTATTTTCGGTTTTGTAACCTGGCTCAATTCCGTATTAATCCCTTACCTGAAACTGGCCTGCGAACTCAATAACTTTGAATCCTATTTGGTGGCCTTTGCTTTTTATATTTCTTACCTGGTGATGGCCATTCCATCTTCCTGGGTATTGAAAGCAACGGGATTTAAAAAAGGGATGGCTGTTGGATTGGTGGTGATGGCTGTGGGGGCACTTGTTTTTATTCCGGCTGCAAAAACCCGGACCTATGAATTGTTCCTGCTGGGGCTGTTTATCCAGGGTACAGGCCTTGCGATCCTTCAGACCGCATCTAACCCCTATATCACCATCCTCGGTGCGCCTGAGAGTGCGGCAAAGCGGATCAGTATCATGGGAATCTGTAATAAAGTTGCCGGTGCAATTGCGCCGATTGCACTTGGAACGGTAGCCTTGAAAGATGCAGACGGTATTAAAGCTAAAATTGCCAGTATGACGGCCCTGGATAAAGCGACTGAGCTGAACACCCTGGCCGAACGCGTGATTTTACCTTATATCATTATTGTTGTTGTGCTGATCATTCTTGCTGTGCTGGTCTATCTGTCCAGCTTGCCGGAGATTGATACCGATAAAGAAGACGAGGCTGTGGCAGCAGCAAACACCAATAAAACCAGTATTATGCAGTTCCCGCATTTGTTGCTGGGTGTATTAACAGTATTCATTTATGTTGGGGTAGAGGTGATGGCAGGAGATACCATCATCAGTTATGGCGCTTCACAAGGCATAGCCTTATCTACAGCGAAATTTTTCACAACTTGTACCTTGGTAGCCATGATTGTGGGTTACCTGATCGGTATCGTCTGTATTCCAAAATATTTATCGCAGGAAAAGGCCATGAAGGTTTTTGCTCTGATCGGTGTGGTCTTTGTTTTGTTAGCTCTGTTTACACATGGCTATGCATCTGTTTTATTTATTGCCCTTTTAGGTTTGGCCAATTCACTAATGTGGCCAGCCATCTGGCCTTTAGCCCTGGCTGGCCTGGGAAGATTTACCAAAATCGGATCTTCTTTACTGATCATGGGGATCGCCGGAGGAGCCATTATCCCTTTAATTTATGGGCGTCTGGCAGATGTTGTTAATCCTCAGCAAGCCTACTGGATCATGGTGCCTTGCTACCTGTTTATCTGGTATTATGCGGCAAGAGGCCATAAAGCCAAATAAACGGCTGCAGCGATGGCTGCTCCAATAACAGGGCCAGCGACAGGGATCCAGGCATAAGCCCAGTCGCTGCCGCCTTTGCCTTTGATGGGTAGGATGGCATGCATGATGCGCGGACCAAGATCTCTGGCCGGATTGATGGCATAGCCCGTGGTTCCACCCAGGGAAAGACCAATGACCCAAACCAGGAAAGCGACAGGAATAGCGCCAACTGAACCCAGGCCTATGGGCGTTTTCTGCGGGGTAATCTCTGCGCCCGTTATGTAGAAGACTGTAAATACCAGCACAAATGCCCCAATAATCTCACTAATGATATTGGAGGTATAATTGCGTATCGCAGGGCTGGTACAGAATACAGCGAGGATAGAGGCTGGCGGATTATCCCGGTTGAAATGATCACGGTACATGACCCATACCAGGAAAGCACCAGCTGCAGCGCCCAGGAGTTGTGCGGTTACATAGGGCAATACAAGGGCCCAGGCAAATTTGCCAGCGATGGCCAGCCCAATGCTGACGGCAGGGTTCAAATGGGCACCACTATAAGGGGCTGCAACAGTAACTCCAACAAAAACAGCGAGACCCCAAGCCGTGGTAATGACCATCCAGCCGCTGTTATTGCCTTTGGTATCTTTTAAAACAACATTGGCGACTACGCCATCTCCAAGCAGGATCAGCAGGAAGGTGCCTATAAATTCGGCAATAAAAGGAGACATACCTATAGAATTTAATGATTATACCTAAACTATTCTGAATCCGGAAGTTCGTCTGTCCAGGATTGTGCGGTGTGGATTGCCCTTTCCCATCCTTTTATCCCTTTTTTGATTTGCTCAGGATCTCCTGCTGGCAGGAATTCTTTTTCCGTGGCCCAAAGCTGCTGGATCTCTTCAACGCTGTTCCAGTAACCCACGGCCAGACCTGCCAGATAAGCAGCGCCTAGCGCTGTAGTTTCTACTACGGTGGGCCGGATCACTTTACAGCCCAGAAGATCGGCCTGGAACTGCATCAGCAGATCATTGGCTGTAGCGCCACCGTCTACCCTCAGCTCTTTAATTTCCATCTCCGAATCTGCTTCCATTGCCTTAAGTACATCTCTGGTCTGGTAAGCAATAGCCTCAATAGCCGCACGGGCAATATGGCCCGCTGTGGTACCCCGGCTCAAACCAACTATGGTTCCCCGAACGTCCGGCTTCCAGTATGGAGCGCCCAGTCCGGCAAAAGCAGGCACAAAATAAACCCCTTGTGTATCGCCAACCCCTAAAGCCAGCCGTTCTACATCTGCGGCGGTCTTAATAATGCCCAGGCCATCGCGAAGCCACTGAACTGCGGCTCCGGCAATGAAAATACTGCCTTCAAAAGCATACTGGATCTGGCCGTTGATCTTCCAGGCAACTGTAGTGAGCAGGTTGTTCTTTGAGGCTATAAATTCTTTTCCAATGTTCATCAGCATAAAACACCCGGTACCATAGGTATTCTTCACCATGGCTTTTTCAATGCACATCTGGCCAAAAAGGGCAGCATGCTGATCCCCGGCTATGCCTGCAATTGGAATCTTTGAAGCAAATATAGTGGTGGCCGTCTGACCATAAATCTCGCTGGACTGTTTCACTTCCGGGAGCATGTTTTTTGGTATATCCAATAAAGCGAGCAATTCATCATCCCATTGCTGGGTCCGGATGTTAAACAACATGGTCCGGCTCGCGTTGGTCACGTCCGTAACATGAGTTCGGCCCCGGGTAAACTTCCAGACCAGCCAACTGTCTACCGTTCCAAAAGCCAGTTCACCAGCATTGGCCTTATCCCGCGCACCTTCCACGTTGTCCAGAATCCATTTGATTTTGGAACCGGAGAAATAAGCGTCGATGACCAGTCCGGTTTTAGAACGGATCAACTCTGTTTTGCCCGCCTCTTTTAATTCATCACAAAAAGCAGCAGTGCGGCGGTCCTGCCATACGATGGCATTATAAATCGGCTCTCCCGTAGCTCTGTCCCAGACAATCGTCGTTTCGCGCTGATTGGTGATGCCTATGGCTTTGATATTGGTTCCGTTGATGCCCAGTTTTACGGTCGCCTCAGCGGCTACTCCAGCCTGCGTAGACCAGATTTCATTAGGGTCATGTTCCACCCAGCCCGATTGGGGGAAAATTTGTCTGAACTCTTTCTGAGCCACAGATTTGATCTGTCCATTGTGGTCAAAAACAATGGCGCGGGAACTGGTTGTGCCCTGGTCCAGGGCCAGAATATAGGATTCCATGATATCAGGTTTATACAGGTTAAATGATTTGTTTATGGGGTATAAGGTTCCAGTAAGTAAGACTGGGCCAGCTTTCTGAAGGCGGTGATCTGGCTTTGTTTCCACTGTTCATCCCGCTTCAGTTCCGTAGCCATCAGTTCCGCTACAAGCGGCGCTGCATCTATAGCTGCTCTTGCATCCAGGAAAAGTGCCCTCACCCTTCGGGCCAGAATATCTTCGATGGTCCGGGCCATTTCATGTCTTACGCCCCAGATCACTTCTGCCTGGAGAAAGGGCAGGCGGGGATGCAGTTTTTCCTTCCAGGATGGATGTTCGTTTCCCAGTTCCAATAATGCTTCCTGATCACTTCCGTAAATGTAGAGGTGGTTTCTTCTGTCTACATTTTCCATACTGCCATGAATAGACAGTTGTTTTGTCTTGGTTTCTGCAGGGTTTAGTTTTCCAACTTCTATGGCTTTATTAATGGTATCTTCCCCCATTCTCCGGTAGGTGGTCCATTTGCCGCCGGTAATGGTGATCAGGCCAGACTCCGTTACGATTAATTTATGGCTGCGGGAGATCTCTTTGGTTTTTGAAGAATCGTTTTCTGGTGCGGCCAATGGCCGCAGACCTGCAAATACACTGAGCACATCTTTCCGGGTTGGCGCTTTGCTGAGGTACCTTGCCGCTGTGCGCATAATGAAATTGATCTCTTCTTCCAGTGCTACAGGTTCCAGGCTATGTTCATTGAGTGGAGTATCTGTCGTGCCTACCACTAGTTTGTCATGCCATGGGACCACAAAAAGAACCCTTCCATCATCCGTTTTAGGGATCATAATGGCATCTTCACCCGGTAAAAAAGATCTGTCGAGTACCAAATGTACACCCTGACTTGACCGGACCAGAGGTTTCTTTCCCGGTTTGTCCATCTGTAAAAGATCATCTACAAAGACTCCGGTGGCATTAATAACCGTTTTGCCTTTAATATGGTAAGTAATCCCTGATTCTATATCTGTTGCGGTAACACCTGCAGTCTTCTGCTGGGCATTTTTGATCAGGTTAACTACTTTAAAATAGTTGAGTATCGTTGCACCCTGTTCCAGACTGGTCTGCATCAGGTTTACCGCCAGGCGGGAATCGTCAAACTGTCCGTCGTGATAAACCACACCGCCATAGAGTTTCTTTTGCTGAATGGTTGGAAGTCTTCTGACCACCTCTTCTTTAGAAATATGCTTTGCACGGCCAAAACCGAGTTTGCCAGCCAAAAGGTCATATAAAGTGAGCCCAATGGTATAAAAAGCACCACCCCACCATTCATAATTAGGAATAATGAAAGATTCGTTTTTAACCAGATGGGCAGCATTTTTTAACAATAAGCCCCTTTCGTAAAGGGCTTCCCGAACCAGACCAATATCACCTTGTGCAAGATAACGTACGCCACCGTGCACCAGCTTGGTGCTGCGGCTGGAAGTGCCTTTTGCAAAGTCGGCCTGTTCCAGTAACAGTGTTTGGTAACCTCTGCTTGCTGCGTCCAGTGCCGCACCCAGACCAGTGGCGCCGCCGCCAACAACTATAACATCCCAGAGTTGCTCTGGATCATTGAGGTTTCTGATCAATTCCTGCCTGTCCGTAGTCATAATTTTTGCTTCTTAGGTTGATGAAGAAACGAGTTTCGTTTCCTTATGTCAAATCTATAAAATAAAACAATTCAAAACAAATAAAAAATAATCATAACCGTATTTTACATTTCGCTTCCTGTTTTATGTAAATTATTCAGTAAAATTGTTTCGTTTTGTGTTATTCGAAACAAAACGAAAGTTTTGTGTCTTGGATCAGCAAGGAAGCGATTTAAATACAAAGAAGCTAAGAGATTTGTTTATTTTTGAAACAGAGATTTTGTGTCGGGGGTGAACCATCGTGAGTTCTCCGCAGGCAGCCCATAAAATGATCCGTAATAAAATGAAGAGTATTACCCAAAGACATCAGTTGATTTTAAAAAAGCTGGAACAGACCGGTCATGTAAATGTTCAGGAGCTTAGCACCCAAATGAAGGTTTCTGATGTAACGATCCGAAAGGATCTCAAACTTTTGGAAGATAAGAAATTGCTTTTCCGTACGCATGGGGGAGGTTCAAAAGTGAACCCGTATGCCAATGACCGTCCTGTAGCCGAAAAAGAGCAATTGCATGCGGAAGAAAAAAGACTGATTGCTCAGGCTGCTGCAGATATGATTGGACACAATGATTCTATTATTATCGCCTCAGGAACAACTATGCTGGCACTGGCGAGGTCTATTCATGCAGAAAAACACCTTACGGTAATTACCTCTGCTTTAAACGTTGCCCTGGAATTGTCGCACCATCAGCATGTAGAAGTATTACAGTTGGGCGGGCAGCTCCGTCAAAATTCATCTTCAGTAATGGGGCCATATGCAGAACAGATCCTGGCAGACGTATCCTGCAGTATGTTGTTTATGGGCGTAGATGGTATTGATATGGAAATGGGACTCACCACCACGAGTTTGATGGAGGCCAGGTTAAACCAGCGAATGATGACCGCAGCACAGGTTACGGTTGTGATGGCCGACAGCTCAAAGTTTGGTAAAAGGGGTTTAGGTAAAATCTGTGCACTGGATCAGATCCAGCATATTATTACAGACAGTGGAATCTCACCTGCACTGGTTGAAATGCTGGAGGATAAAGGCATCAATTTAACTATTGTGCAGCAATAAAGCCTTACAAAGGAAAGGCAGTATCGTGTTTGGCTTGAGAAAGTACCAGGTAGCTGTGCACATTTCCAATATTGGGCAAGCTGGCCAGTTTTTCTCTCAGAAAGTTATTGTACGCATGCATATCCGGTAAAACAATCTTCAGCATAAAGTCTACATTTCCGGTTAAATGATAACATTCTAATACCTCCGGGAACTGTGTAACCTGGTCCTGGAACTGACGTAGAACGGCCTCTGTATGGCTGGTTAAATGGATATGCGGGAAAGCAATAAAAAGTGGATTGATCTTTTCTTGAGCCAGAAGGGCAACAAATGCTTTGATATAGCCTAGTTCCTTCAGTCGTTTCATTCTCTGAAAGATAGGTGTCTTGGACTTTTTTAATTGTTTGGCAAGCTGGTCAATCGTTAAATGAGCATCTTTCTGCAATAAATTTAAGATCCCTTTGTCTGTTTCGTCAAGCGTGGAAATATTCATAAAAACCTATGTTGGTTGATGGGTTAGTGTATATAAGCAACAGGATAAGGTTAATAATGAGTAGTCAAATATAGAGAAAACAAATGTTAAACTGCAAATTTTTTAGGGCTTTGCAAGGTGTTTTGGAAAGCCGATGTAAAATAGCATAGTGTACTTTCTGTTTCCATATGGCGGATCTGACTTCTATTCTGGTCCATTAGAATAAAATTTTGTATGTAAAAAAAGCAGGGATTTAAATGAAATTATATTCGGTAAAGTGAATCGAAACAAGTCGTTTTTTCTAAAGTTTTCCATTTGTTAGGCAATACGTTCTAAACCCTGCAGATTTGTTGCAAGATTAATTACTTGATAATCAACAGAACCATGAGAGATCTTAAAATTGAAAGGTCAATAACCAACCGCGATTCAGATTCTTTAAACCGTTATTTTACGGACATTGGTAAAATTGATCTGGTCACTGTACCGGAAGAAGTTCTGCTTGCTGCTAAAATCCAGGAAGGCGATCAGGCTGCTTTGGAAAGACTGGTCAAAGCCAATCTGAGGTTTGTGGTCTCTGTCGCTAAAAAGTACCAGAACCAAGGCCTTACGCTTGGAGATCTGGTCAATGAAGGGAACCTTGGTTTAATTAAAGCAGCACATCGTTTTGACCATACCAAAGGCTTTAAATTCATTTCATTTGCTGTGTGGTGGATCAGGCAAGCCATGATGCAGGCCATCGCAGATCAAAAAAGGATCATCCGCTTACCACTGAACCAGGTGAACGGGATTATGCAGGTCAATAAGGCGGTGGCAGAACTGGAGCAACGTTTTGAAAGGCTGCCGACTCTGGAAGAACTGGCAGATTATACTGAATTGGGTACAGATAAGGTCGTGGATTATATGGAAAATGCAGGTTTATCTCTATCCCTTGATGCTACGGTAAGTGAAGAGGTAGGTGTTTCCCTTTTAGATACCTATGTAAACAGGGACAGCCCTGCGGCCGATGCGGAAATTCAGGGTGCTTCCCTTTCACAGGAACTGGCCAGAATGCTGGGTAAACTGCAACAGCGCCAGGCTGAAATCCTCAAACTATATTACGGACTGGATGGGAGGGAAGTGACTGGAATGGATGACATCGCACAGATGATGAAAATTTCCAGAGAGCGCGTACGTCAGATTAAGGATACTTCTATCCGCAGTTTAAGGGAAATGCTGAACAAGAAACTCATGATGGAATACAGATAATGATAAAAAAGGGCGTTATACACGCCCTTTTTTATTACTGATGAATCGTAATGGTTTTTCCTGATCTGCCTGTCAGATTAAATACCGCCATTTTGATCGTGCCTTTTTCCTTAACCGGAACCGTATAGGTTTTGCTTTTCCAGGTTGGCCGACTTCCATCCGTGGTATATTTGATCAGGAAGCCTGGGATTTGGCTATTCGCCTCCACGGCACCGCCCCGAAGTACTGCCCCCGGGCCTGGGATCCTGTATTTAAAGCCGCCGGCATAATAATCCAGTCTGGGCAATTCTCTTTTACCGGTTGTATTCATAAATGAAGACCAGGCCTCCTGATATAACCGTGCTGATTTTTCAGCGTCCTGTTCCTGTGCCCATTTCGGATCCTTGGCCCAGGCACGTTCTGCCAGGCCCAATAGTTTTGGAAGGATCAGATATTCCATCCGTTCGGGTCCTTTACTCACTTCACTGAATAAAGCCGCCTGCAGACCAACAATATTTTTCCTGCCCTTTTCGCTCAGCTTTTCTTTGCTGTTGAAAAAATCAGGTGGAAGTACATTTCCCATGCGGTCTGAAGTGGTGTTCTTGTAATAATTATAAGGTATAAAGCTGAAAGGCTTTTCTACGTCGATATAGCCGCCCCAGTAATAACCAGGCTCGTCAAAAGACTTCTCATAAGCCATATCAAAATACATATTGCTTACCCCAGACAACACCACCTGGAAACCTTTATTCGCAAATTTGTAAGCCAGATCTTCCTGTCCCCAGCCAATCATATTGTTCCAGATGTCCAGATGTACGTTTTTACCCAGCATTTCCTCATTAAATACCGTTTCTTTTTGACCATCCTTCATCACTTTGCGGGTGGCTACCTCCTCCCAGGCACTGAGATAGAGACCTTCTGCTTTTAAGATCTGGTCTACCTTTTTGTAATAATAGCCCCAAAGGTCATCAGTGGTTTTTATAGTAGTATCCCGTTTCATCAAAGCCTGTACGGCAGGTGATTTCTCCCAAACACCGGCAGGAACTTCATCTCCGCCATAATGGATGGTTTTTAAAGGAGCCCCGGCCTCGGAATACATGGATTTAATTTCCCTGGTCAGGGTTTCAATAAAATGATAAACAGAAGGGAGAGCTACGTTCATTACATTGTCATTCCAGTATTGAACAGAGCGGTATTCAGACTGGTCTTGCGGATCGTGAAGGAAATAATCTGGATCATTTCTGGCGGCCATGGCTTTGATTGCTGCCCGCGCATGTCCTGGTGATTCAATTTCCGGAATCACCTGAATATGTCTTTCTGTGGCATATTTTAAAATATCCATGAAATCAGCCTTGCTGTAGTATCCGGTTCCATAAGAACCCTGGATTTCCGGACCAGAACCCAGAGAGGGTTGTAAGTGTGTTTTTTCATCTAAAGTATGGCCTCTTTTGCTGCCAAAAGTAGTGAGCTCGGGCAGGGCAGGAATTTCCAGACGCCAACCCTCATCGTCATTCAAATGAAAATGAAGTGTGTTCAGTTTGTATAAAGCCATCAGATCCAGCAATTTTAATACTTGCTTTTTTGTCTGAAAATTACGCGCAACATCCAGCATAAAAGCACGGTAGCCAAAACGGGCCTGGTCAGCGACCTCAACACCCGGAACAAGAACTTCTGTTTGTTTTCCTTTAAATGCAGCCGGAGGAAGCAGTGTTTTTAAGGACTGGATGCCATAAAATATGCCAGCCGTACTGGAAGCAGCAATGCTAATACTATTGTTTTTTACCGATAGTTCATAAGCCTCTTCGGGCAGCTCCTTTTTGTCTAAATGGATACTCGTACCAGTTTTTCCGCCAACATTCAATAAGTCCGTCAGAAAACGCTGCAGATGGGCAGACTCAGACTGGAAAGCCGGATCGGCTACTACAGTAGTGCCCGAAGTGAGTTTAAATACAGCAGAAGTTTCTTCGTAATGTGCTGGTGTAGGGAAGATTTTGATCTTTGGATCCAGATTTTTGATCTTCCTGTTCTCCTCAAACGTAAGGGCTGGTGTGTTAAAGGGTACATGATCAGTGGCATTTCGCATGATCTGCTTGTTTTGTGTAGATGGAATGGCCACCACAGAAGGAATGACATAATATTTTTCAGGTTCATTGTCTCTGATGAGATAAAAACCAGCAGGTGCATCAGTGGCATTCACCAGCCAGTCGCCCGATACAAATTCAGTTCTTAGAGAGACACCCGGTTTTAAACCTTTGAAATCAGGCAAAGGCTCTATCAAGAAAAAATCTCCATTGATATGTTTAATAGAAACACCTCCGGTTACAGGCTGCTCTTTTATCGGACGTGCAAAGTTAAAATAGATCTTCCAGCCTTTTGAAGGCAGGGTTTCCTGGTTCGAAGTGCGGATGGTGAGCGCAGATCGGGTTTGGTTAATACCTTTATAATTGTTTTCCAGGATTTCCCATGTCAGTTGCAGATCCTTAAGTTCTTTTTTTGGAGTGGTTTGCGAAAATAGGGGGCTTGTGAAGTAAATAGACATCAAAGCCAGGTATACAGTCTTTAGCATAAGGCAAATTTAAATAAAGGAAGGTAAAAAAAATCCCCGCCTAAGCAGGGATTTTTTTGGATCATATTTTCATTATTGTTTATCCCACCATACTCTGGAGGTCAGTAAATCCCCACCCGGAACAGCGTTATGTGCCTTGTTGTAGTTCTCTGTATTGGAGCCCGCCTCTACAATCGGATAAGGAAAACGTCTGGGGATCGTTCCTCCGGTAGAGTTGCCAGGATACACCACAGGTGTCAATACCGGGAAGCCGGTCCTTCTCCAGTTTGCCCAGGACTCGTAGAAATCGAGCATGGTATTGGTCAGGATCCAGTATTGGGTGTTGATCATTTCCAGCCCTTTTGAAGCATCATAAGGATGAGCCGTCAGATAGGTTTCGGCTGCAGCTGCACTTACTGTTGCTGAAGCATCATATTGACTTAAGTAGGTCATCGCAGCAACAACACCATCGTGGTAGTGAGTCGCAGCACTGCCTCCAATGCCAAAACGCTGTGCAGCATCCGCAAGCAGCAATTCTGATTCTGCATAGGTAAGGACAAAGGTTGGTCCGTTTCTTTTAATTAAAGCCGGGCTTGGAGAAGAATAATCAGTAAAAGCGGTAAAGCTGGGATCTAAAGTAATTCCAAGACCCGGCGTAGTGGTCAGGTCTTTTCCGTTAGGCATCCCTTTTTGAACAGCAGGTGTATGGTCTGCATTGGGATTTTGATCCTTGGTCTCGTCATTCAAATAGAGCTTGGTCACGGCTACCGCACCCAAGCGTGGGTCATTTGTATTCTTTAACTGGTCTATGAAAGTTTTAGACCAGCGGGTGTAGAAATTTTCCTGACCACCATCCCCAAGTAAAATCTGACTGTTTCTGTTCAGCGTGGTACGGCCTCCGGCAACATCACCCAGAATATACGCGTTATCGGCATTGCTGGTCATGGTGTTGCCAATTACTTTTTGAACATAAGATTGCGCCGTAGCCGGATCAACTTTGCTCAGACGCATGGCAATCCTCAGCAGTAAAGTATTTCCAAAACGTTTCCATTTGGAAATATCTCCAGCATAGAACAAGTCTCCGGTTACTTTATCTCCGGCAGGGTTCAGTTTGCTGGTGGCATCACTTACTTCTTTAAGAAGATCATTATAAATGTCCTGTTGTTTATCGTAGGCCGGGAAAAATGCTTTATTGTAAAATCCCTGACCGGCTTCCGAATAAGGAACATCCCCATATAAATCTGTAATCCGTTCAAAAATGAGGGCCTTGGTAATCCTGGCAATCTGGTAAAGATTTTGGTATTGAGGCTTAGCCTTGGTCGATTCAACAACGTCTACAATTGGCCTTACCTGTTCCGGATAAGCACCATCTCCAGCGGTTGGTGTACTGGCAGAAAAGCCCCAGTATGCTGCAGTGTAACCTGCATTCAATACATATTTATCCCCCGCATTCCAGTAACCGATCACAGAAGAAAAACCCTGCATCATGGTAGAGCAATGAATTAAATTGGCCCTCCAGGTGTCATAGCTAAAGTCCATACTCCCAGAATAACCGAGCTGCGCACTTGACAGTACGAAATTAGGGTCAAAATTGGAAGGATTATAGGTAGAAGGGTCTGTGTTGATCTTGTCAAAATTCTTTCTGCAGCCCATACTGGTCAGCAGGCAGGCAGATAATATGATGGTATACTTTGAAATCTTTTTCATCTTAATAAGTTTAATCGTGTACATGGAATTAGAATTTAACACTGAGATTCAAACCAAAAGTCCTGGTTGGCGGAACTCCACCCAATTCCAAACCCTTAGCTGTCGGGCTATAATCAGATTCGGGATCGATATTGTCCGTTTTCTTCATCAGGTAAAATAAATTCCGGCCAACCAAACTCAACGTCGCACTTTGAATGACGTTTTTAAACATTTTTCCCGAAAAGGAATAGCCCAATGTAGCCTGGCGTAATTTGATGAAATTTGCGTTTTGAACAAAAATACTGGATACATTATTGGCTACTGCGGTATAATAAGTTGCTGCATTTGCGCCCAGGGCATCCCTGTTTTCAAGAGTTCCTTTATGGAGTCCAAGAATGTAGGCATAATAGTCCGTACCAGAAAAGATCTTTCCGCCAAACTTGCCATCTATAAGAAATGAAAAATTAAAGTTTTTGTATTTAAATTCGTTGTTCCAGCCCGCAACATATTTTGCATAGGCAGAGCCATAGGGTTTTAAGTCACCCTGAACCGGTGCGCCAGTTGCATCCTTAACGATATTTCCGCTGGCATCCCTTTTATAATCAAATGCCATCACCTGGTAAGCAGGTAAGCCTACAATCATTTGGGTAAAGCCGGTTCCGGTTCTTGAAGTAGAGCCTGGTAAGCTTTTTTGGCCATCCGCCAGGGCGATAACGGTGTTGTTGTTAATGGATCCGTTTACTGAGGTTGTCCATTGGAAACTTTCCGTTTTAACGGGAATTCCGGTAATGAGGGCCTCAATTCCGCGGTTGCGCAGCTGGCCAATGTTCAATATAGCACCCACATATCCCGATGTCACAGAAGTAGGCGCTTGTACAATCTCGTTTTTGGAATTTTTGTTGTACCAGGTCAGGTCCAGGTTTAATCTGTCTTTAAAAAAACGAAGCTCAGTGCCGATTTCAAATTCTGAAGCAATGGAAGCAATCAAGGCATCATTTGGAATGGCCTGATTGGCAATTAACCCAAGTGGTTTTCCATTTAGCGTGGCATTGTTGAAATTATAAGCCAACTGCGTTTGATAAGGTACAGTTGCCTGTCCAACCTGTGCAAAACCAGCACGGATCTTTCCGAAACTCAGCCAGTCCTTACTCATCAGTTCAGAGAAAACGAAAGATCCGTTTACGGATGGGTAAAGGGCATTCAGCGCATTGTCTTTACCCGGCGTTGCCAGGGTAGAGAACCAGTCATTACGAAGAGATCCGTTTAAGAATAAATAGCTTTTATAGCTCAGGTCTAAAGTTCCATAAGCAGACAATACCTCACTGTTGGATGGAATATAGGTGGGTGTAGACTGTGCTGTGGCATTGGTGATGACATACACATAAGGAACCGCAAAGGTAGTTCCGTTCAAAATGAATTGCTCGGATTGTGTTTTTCTAAAACTTCCTCCAATATTTGGGGTAATGGTAAAATCATTGACCTTGAAAGATTTTCCAAAAAGGAGATCCGTGTTCAGGTCGGAAAATTTGGTGGTAGATTCAGACATAGAACCTAATGCACGATAGGCTGTTCCTGTAGGTACTACTGAGGTATAGCGATCTGTATAACCATCTCTTCCGGCACGGCCCTGGATAAAAGCACCATTGTCAAAATTATACCTTAGGCTGATGGAAGATAATAAACGTTCCCTTTTGGTATTGTTGATGAAATTTTCTGCGGCAAACCAAGGATTGGTTGCGAAGGTATTACCCGAGTAAGCGTATTCGCTACCGTCCGGATTAACGGCTTTCTTTAAGGTCAGCACATCTACACTGGTGGGTAATAAAGTCACATTATAACTGGAGTTACCTGCGCCGTCACTTAAGAAAGGCCTGTTCTTGGCCTGCTCTAAAATGTAATTAGCTCTGGCGTCTACGGTTAAATGTTTATCTATATTGTAATTGGCGCTCAGGTTGAAGGATTGTCTGTTCAGGCTTGATCCGGGCGTAATGGCCCTGTTGGTCAGATCACTTGCTGAAAAACGGATAGAACCCCCGTCAAAGCTTTTGTTCAGAGCCAGGGTGTTGGTTGCAGTTCCGCCTGTTCTGAAAAAGTTTTTAATATTATTGGTTTGTGCAGTATAAGGACGGGAAACGCCATCAAACTGAATCACGCTGGATCCATCCAATTTTGCACCCCAGCTGGATTGTCCGCTTTGAAAAGCAGCCAGTTTAGTGGTTGGCTTTATTCCATTTGCTCCCTGGCCATAAGTATATTGCCAGTCGGTTGGATCAGAAACCTTCTCCATCACATAGTTTGAGTTAAATTCTATGCTGTTTCCTTTACCGCTTTTGGTGGTAATCAAGATGACACCTGCTTTTCCGCGATAACCGTATAATGCAGAAGCGGCTGCACCTTTTAACACAGAAATGGTTTCAATGTCATCCGGGTTCAGGTTGCCTATTGCATCTCCAAGATCAGGGGCATTGTCGTACTGGTTTCCCTTTAAGCTGTTCGGCTGGCTCTCCATTGGGATGCCGTTAACTACATATAAGGGTTGATTGGTTTGGGAAAGACTGGATACCCCACGGATCACCACATTGGTTGATGCACCAACGCCACCCGCAACAGAACTTACATTCAAGCCAGCCACCTTGCCAACCAGCGAATTCATTACATTGTTGTCTCTGGCCTGGGTTAAGCTTTCTCCTTTTACCTCCGTTACAGAGTAACCCAAGGCTTTCCGTTCTTTTTTTACACCCAATGCGGTCACTACAACTTCACTCAAGAGCTTGGAGTCCTCGTCCAGCAAGACAGAAATAGATGGTGAAGTGATCGTAACTTCTTTTTTAGTGTAGCCGATATAGCTGAAGACCAGGACGTCTCCAAGGTTCGCCTCTATGGCAAACTGTCCGTTGCCATTGGTGGTCGTTGCATTTTTGCTTCCTTTAACCGCAATGCTAACGCCAACAAGAGGCTGTCCTGTGGCGTCCCGGACGCTTCCGCTGATCTTAATGGCGTTGGTACTTCCGCCCGATGAAAGACTTAAAGCAGGCATGCTTTCGCGGTTTTGTGCTACGCCGATATAATTTCCAACCAGTTTAAACTCCAGTGAAGTGCGTTCTCTTAACTGGTTCAGTACTTCTGAGAGCTGTTGCTTTTTGATATTCAGGGAAAGGGAAGGCAAATTACCCAGTACCTGTTCATCATATACGAAAGTTACATTAGCTTGTTGTTCTATTCTTTTAAAGACTTGTTTTACACTGGCTTTAACAACTTTAAAGTTCATTTCCTGAGCTTTTGTTGCCTTGGCAGCCAGTAGCGTGGTAAAACAGATTTGTATGCCGATAATAATTGTAGAAATGCGCATGCATTTTCGGAGTATGGGCAATACTTTGCCGTAAAAATTTATCATATTTGTTCTAGGTTTAATTCGGTTAAACTGTAGCCTGCTGTCTATGGGTCTCAAGCATATATGCAGAGGCTAAATTATTTCCGGGGACACCCTGTGTTCCCGGTTCTTTCCTTTTCTTAGCTGCTAAGTAAGGTTCATCTATTTGATTACGGTTATGCTGTCATTGGCCATTTGATATTTAAAATGTTTGGTGAAACTTAAGATTTGCATCACCGTATCCAGGTGCTGATTGCTCAGGGTAATGGAAATGCGTTCGTTAAGCAGGTTTTTGTTGCAGACGGATATTTTGGTATTGTATTTTTTCTCAAGTACATGGAATACATTGCCGAGGTTTTCCTGTTCAAAAACCAGCTGGCTTTTGCACCAGGCATTTACTGCAATTTCCTGTGTAGGTATTTTGATGATCTGGTGATTTAATTTGCTCAGCACGAGTTCCTGTTTTGGCGTCAGCATAATGGCTGGCTTTTTAACTTCATTTTTAAGCGTGATGCCTACTTTACCGGTCACGACGTTCACTTTGGTGGTGCCTTCTTTTCGATAGGCTCTGACATCAAAGGAGGTGCCCAGCACGGTTACATTTAAACTTTGTGTTTTTACGATGAAGGGATGTTTGTCGCGGTGTTTGATCTCAAAATAGGCGCGGCCCTCAATGAGTTCAACAGTACGGGTCTTTTGATCGAAGGTTTTAGGGTATTTGAATATGGAGCCTGCATTCAGCCAGACTTTGGAACTGTCTGGAAGTATAATCTCGATGATTTTTTTATCCGGAACGCTGACCAGTTTGGGCGCTTCGTTTTTGAAGGCAAACTGCCAGGTAAAGATTCCGGTCAGGAGCAGGGCCGCTGCCGAGACGGACCAGGTAAACAGGCGTTTCCAGGAAACATAATTTTTGCCTTGTGGGGTCTTATGGTTATTGATTTGCTGTTGCAGGGTGTTTAACATCCTTAACCGGATTTGATCTTCAGTTTCCGGCGTTTTGGTGTTTACGTGTTCTACCCAGCCGTCGTTGGTGGTGTCATACCATTGGTTAAGTAAGCGCTTTTCCTCTTCGGTTGCTGTTCCTTCTAAATACTTTTGGGCTAAAAGTTTCAGTTCTTGTTTGTTCATCGTTTATTTAACCTGGTTTAATAGGATAGAGTCTGATTGAGGATAAACACCCTTAGTGCAAAATGAAATTTATTTTAAAACAATGAATATTAACTTTTCGAGGGCTGGACTTCTTGCCTCGCTGCGCTCTTGTGGCAAGGCGGCCTGAGGTCCTCTCTGAGTAATATTCATTGTTCTGGGTGCATAAAGCAGGGAGGTGGGTCCGGTTGGGCGTAGAAAGAATGGGATATGGATTAGCAGGGTGTTTTGTTTAATCGTATAGTTTGTTTAGCGGGGTGTTTTGTTGGTTGCACAGTTGGTTAGCAGCGCATTTTGTTGAGTTGCAGAGTTTGTTTGGCAGAATATTTTGTATTAGTAATACAGGTTGTTTAATTGCGCTGGTTTAATAGTGCAGTTTGTTGAGGCGTTCAGTTTGTTTGCGGGCTTACTTTTTGAGGAAAAGGAGGGAGATGAGGAAGTAGGTGAAGTGAGTAACATCGCCGAAGTTGGCTCTGATGACCCGCAGGGCTTTGGTAAGGTGGGCTTCTGCGGTTTTTTGGGAGATGTTTAATTGCTCGGCAACTTCCTGGAGGGATTGATCGTGGATCTTGTTGTACTGGAAGACCAGGCGGCATTTTTCGGGGAGCTTATTGGAGAGTTTGGTGATGATCTCCAGCAAGATTTTGTTGTCCAGGTCTATTTCATCTGCTACTTCGGCGTTTAGGATGCCTTCTGAGTTTTCTTGTTTGTTGAATTTTTTCTCTTTAGCCAGGTGCCGGAATACAGCATAGCGCGTCATGGCGGCGAGATACTGATGGAGGTTTTGGATATGAAGGCTGTTTCTTTTCTTCCAAATGATGAGAAAGACTTCCTGGACGATTTCTTCAGCGGCATCGGTATCTTTCAGCAGTTTGTGGGAAATGTAGTAGAGTTTGTTCCAGTAACGGTTGTAAATTTCGGTAAAAGCAAGCTCATCCTCGGTTTGGAGGAGGTAAATTAATTCCTCATCTATTTTTGAGTGGTAAGCGTTCACAATTGGTTAGATATTTAAAACGAATTTAATATAAAATTAATCAAGTTGGTAGTGTAATGGATTAATTTTTATGTGATTAGGAGGTCGGAAATGGAAAAAGCCTGCTTTTGGCAGGCTTTAGGCTTGTTTTACACTTGATCGTTATGTTTTACAGTTGCTTGTTCATTTTTTAGCTAAACAGCTCCTGCATATCGCGGTCGGCGGTCGGGATTTTCTTGAGAAAATCGTCAAAACCTACATTTTCCTGAGAGCTGTACATGCCGTAAGCATCCATAATATAGCCGATCTGTCCGTCTTTATCCTCCAAAAGATACAGTACGGAGTTATCTGCCGGATCCGAATCTCCTTCAAAACGATAGGTTTTAATAATAGACAGGTCTTCCGGGCTATAGATCTTATTCACGCCAACACCCTGCATTTTGCCGTGGTCGGTCATTTTTATCTCGTTGTCAAGGCCTTTCTGTCTCAGTTTCTCTAAGATTTGGCTTAATGTGTTCATTTCTACTGGCTGTTCCATAATAGGTCGAATTATCTGATGATAAAACAAGCGCAATTAAAAATGGTTTGGCCTTATGTATTTTAATGCGGGAATGCATCCTGTTTAAAAACAAGAAAGCTTATGGCAACACTTAACCTTCCCCAAAATGGCAAGGCCAAATATGGGAGAACACGCAAATCCGTACCTGCTGTTGATCTTACTGCAATGGTAGATCTGGCATTTTTGCTGATTACCTTTTTTATGTTGACTACCTCTTTGTCTAAGTTTAACGCGATGGATGTAGCCAAGCCTGTTGCGGATGCAACCAGTTTCGCGGAATATCCAGCCTCAAGGACGATGACTGTGCTGCTGGGTAAGAACAATAAGATGGCCTGGTACATGGG
>NZ_QAIL01000351.1:34381-36042 GCF_003061025.1 Pedobacter sp. HMWF019
GGGGCTTGTACGGTATGAATGCATAATAAAAAGAGATCTATTCTGGATTAAATCCGCCTTTTACCATAAAAACGCGGACTAGATGCGGACTAGACGCGGAGTATATGCGGATTCATATGCCACTTGTCTCCTTTTTTGTCTTATACTGTCTTTCCCTTGATACCCGTCCAGATTGGATTTTTTTAAATAGAAAAAGGAGGCCAACTGGTCTCCTTTTTCTATGGAATGTTTTTAAATTATATGGAAAATGCAGTTTTTACCTGATCTACGTAATCTAATTTTTCCCAGGTGAACAGTTCTACTGTGACTACTTTTTCTTCTCCGTTAGGGGTTCTGAAAGTTTTGGTTACCGTTTCCGGTTTACGACCCATATGGCCATAGGCTGCAGTTTCGCTGTAAATAGGGTTTCTTAATTTCAGGCGTTGTTCAATGAAATAAGGACGCATGTCAAAGATGCTTTCAACGATCTTTGCAATTTCTCCGTCTGTTTTATTCACTTTTCCTGTGCCGTAAGTATTGATATAGATTCCCATTGGTTTAGCTACACCAATTGCATAACTTACCTGAACAAGGATTTCATCTGCAACACCGGCAGCAACTAAATTCTTTGCAATATGACGGGTCGCATAAGCAGCACTTCTGTCTACTTTGCTAGGATCTTTACCAGAAAACGCACCACCACCGTGTGCACCTTTACCACCGTAGGTGTCTACAATGATCTTGCGGCCGGTTAGTCCGGTATCGCCGTGAGGCCCGCCAATAACAAATTTACCGGTTGGATTAATGTGATACTCAATTTTGTCATTAAAGAAATGTGCGTATTGAGGATATTTTGCAATGATTCTTGGAATGAGGATGTCTACCAGGTCTTTTTTGATTTTAGCGAGCATAGCGCTTTCTTCGTCAAAATCATCGTGCTGTGTAGAGATGACGATGGCGTCGATGCGAACAGGTTTATTGTTGTCATCATATTCAAGGGTTACCTGCGATTTTGCATCCGGACGCAGATAGGTGATCTCTTTGTTCTCTCTTCTTAAAATAGCCAGTTCCTGTAAAAGTGTGTGCGACAAGTCCAATGCCAATGGCATATAGTTCTCGGTTTCCACAGTGGCATAACCAAACATCATTCCCTGATCTCCGGCACCCTGATCTTCTTTATTAGAACGGTCTACACCTTGATTGATGTCCTGGCTTTGCTCATGGATTGCAGAAAGAATTCCGCAGGAGTTTGCCTCAAACATGTATTCGCTTTTGGTATAGCCAATTTTTTTAATCACATCACGTGCAATCTGCTGAACATCCAGATAGGTTTTTGATTTGACCTCTCCGGCCAGGATAACCTGCCCTGTGGTAACTAAAGTTTCGCAGGCCACTTTTGAGTCTGCATCAAATGCTAGAAAGTTATCAATTAAGGCGTCTGAGATTTGATCTGCTACTTTATCCGGATGACCTTCAGAAACAGATTCTGATGTAAATAAATATGACATTTTAAATAATTAATTTATATACTGAATAATTACGTAAAATGGAAGATGATCCTGTAAAACAGGCAGTAAAAGGAAGTGTATGATGGTTAGCACTTTTTTTTACGTGGTTGCAATCCCGCTATTTTTACATAGCATCGCAAATCAGTCCACTTTAATGACGCAAAATTACTATAT
>NZ_QAIL01000352.1:0-8180 GCF_003061025.1 Pedobacter sp. HMWF019
ATATGATCTAATATAAGAAGTTAGGAGGGATATTATTTATCCTCCTTGAATTTTGAGTGGGTTATTTAAAGTGTTGATTTCTAAATTCGTAAGTGCTAAATGATATAATCTATTTTGTGAATAGCGTATGAGATATAAATATTTAATATTATGTTGTATCCTTTTTTTGGGGTTGGCTAGGGAAGGTGTAGCTCAGCAATTCCAGCGAAAACCTTATGAGAGTGCTAAAGAGTTTGTGGAGCGAATTAAACCGAATGGATCTGATCTTAACTGCGAGGTTTTGGAAACACCTTATTGGAATAATAAAACGGTGGTGATTGCTTGGTATATTTTAGATGCCAATAGTTCCATTCCAAATCATGAGGTGGTTGGTTATGTTTATGTTCCTGTAGCAGCGGAGGGGAAATATCAACAGGTATTTATTGATAGCTATCAGGATGATAATGTAGAAACTAAGATTGCTTCCGTATTTTTTGCTAATGCTGATCGGGATGCAGCAAGAGAGATGTTGGTAATTAGTACTTGTGAGCATCGTTTGCAGTATCTTTATGAAGGAACTGAATTTACGACGTGGGTTTACGACGATATTGATTTTAATAAACCTCCTGCTAAACTTAAAGGATTGGATAAAATTAGTGATCAGTTATCTGGTGGATTAAATGGTTATTCTGATGCCCAGGGTAAGGTTAAGGCAAAATTAACTAATGCTGCCGCGGTTAGAAAAGAGCTGAGGAAACTGGGGTATTGAGAATTTAATATTTCCAGTATACATGTAGGGTGTTATCCATCCAAGGAAATTTGACGACAGAGAATGTAAATGGAGACCGGTTGATTATTACGTCATAGGATCGTTTTTCTATATGGAGTTCCCATTCGCAGCTGTGTTCTACTAATGATCCGTTTCTTAACAGCCAGTTTTCTCGTAGAAGATCTATTGAACTTAATCCAATTGCTGGCCAATTTGCAATCATTGCAGTGAGCACATTATTCATGAGTTCTTTGTCATTTTCTGGAATGGATGGTAATTGTTCTATTTGTTCTGATAGAGGCAAGCCGCAAAGCACTTTAATCAGGTGAAGATCGTCCTGTTGTTCAATTGAGTTGCCTGTCATTAAGTAATGTAGAACATTTGCTGCCTGATGTTGTGATTGTATATTGGGGAATTTATATCTATCGGTCAGTTTAAGGCGTTCAAACAGCATCGGAATGTAATTGTTCAATAATACTATCCCGGCATTCTTTATAGAGATGCCGTTAGCGCCAGGGCTTTGTCTTTTTAAACTAAATAGGTTCATACGTGGTAGATAATTACAGCTAATTTAGGCAATTCTAATAAAATGAAGAGGTTTCTTCCCAGGACGATAAAATAGCTACAACTAGCCATTTTTTTTTCGGAGGAATTTAGTAACATTTGGGTAACTGTGTGGTGCGTTTGTGATCAAAAAAATTGCAGACATATTTTATTAACACCTTCTTTATCAAGGAGAATTTTCTTAAATTATTGGTCAACTTAAACATAGCACCAGTGAAGTTAAAATTTGCTTATGTATTGCTTACTATGGTTTTGTTGGTAACAATACCCTGTTTTGCACAAACTAAAATTTTTGTCAATAAGACAGGTGCTGAGAAGCGTGTTTCGAGTACTATGTTTACCAGTCCTGATCGTTATTATTTGATTTTTTCATTTCATGGTAGATATAGCAGTCCGGATCCTAAATTGAATAGTTACGCTGGCCATGCATGGGTAATGTGGGGAAAAGATAATGCTCAAACTCATCAGTCAGAAATTATGGGGTATGGTTTCTGGCCAGATCGTAATACTACAGAGGCAAATTTGGGATCAAAACTTGGTAATTATGTGATTGGCACAACTATCATTCCTACTCAGTTTTTAGGTCTTAGTTTTCCGGGAAGAGTTGTTGGAGCGCTACAAATAGGGGCTGGTGGAAGCTGGGGGAGTGTGCCTGGGCAACTTCAGAAAGACCTATTTGGTACGGAGTATGTTCAAACTCTTAAGCAATTCGTTATTGAAGTAGATCAGGATGAATTTAATCAGTCTTTAAACTTGCTGGAATCTTACAAAGATGGGAACCCTAATTATAAGCTTGTTGAGAAAGATTGTGTATCTTTTTTAATTGATGTAGGAACAAGTATTGGCATTGATATGCCTAAACGTTCGTTGTTGAACCCTTCTTCTATTACTCCAATGTCCTATATGGAGCTGTTTCAGAAGCAGATCACAGAACCTAATAGTGTTTCCCTGATTACACGTTCTGAAAATATAACAGCGAAAATGGGTAATTTAAGTCTTGACAAAAGCGGGAATTATAGTGTGGTATTTGATCTTACAGGAAAGGATCGAAACACTTGTAGTATAGACCAGTTGGGCAATCAAATTGAAGAGAAATTTCGTGATGGGGAACTTACGTGTAAAACCATAAATTATCCTAATGGTGATAGCTGGTATTCCGAGACGCAGTATACTTTACAGAAATCTACAGCAGGACCATTGCAACAATATATGCCTAAAATGGATCCTGTTTCCGAATATTCATTTGCCAATGGAAATACAATTCTGGCCTATAATCCTCTTAAATTTAATCCGGTATGGGTACCAATGAAATTGTCTTCTGGGACAGATGATTATTTAGGTTCTATTAATTTAAATGGTGTTCCTAGTGGTAATGGAACAATTCGCCATTTTGTCAATGGTTTCATCAATTCGACTAAAACCGGAATTTTTATAGACGGAAAGTTTTCGAGCTTTACGGGCGTACGTGTGGAAAATAAAGTAATCTATGGGGAAAACGTAAATGGCCAGCTTTCTGGTCCAGGTAGGCTAGAGTATGATAACGGAGATGTTTTTACTGGGACTTTTATAAACAATAATGCTGAAGGGCTTGGTACGCTTACCAATTCTAGGACTGGGGATTTTCTTTCGGGTTCATTTGTACATGGTTTACCAAATGGTTTTTGTACATCAAGAACTAGTTTAGGGCTTTTTAAAGGTGAATTTAAAGATGGAAAATGCCAGGGAAATGGTTCTTGGTGGAAGCCAAATGGTACTCTTTTCGAAGGTAATTTCAATAATGGTAAGTTGACCACAGGAAAGGCTACTTTATCCAATGGGGAATATTATGTAGGGAATTTTGATTCTAAGGGCAATCCGGATAAGGGAAAGTTCTACGATAAAAGCGGGAAAGAGAAGTCATCTAGGGAACGTGGTGAGGGTGCTGGGGGGAATATTGATCATAAGCCAGGTAATGACTTTTGTACTGGTGTAGAAGGTGGGCCGATGGTGTGTGGACCGGGTAGTTTTAAGTAACTAGGACCTCTTTTCTCACTGGATCTTTAAGGCCCTGTGAGAAAAGAGGTGCAGGTGTTCTTGGGGGAGAGTATCTGAGGAAGGGGTGAATTTTACTATTTGTTCGACTAATAGTTATCGTTTGAAATATTTAAAGAGTATGGTTTACTTGTTTGTCCTGATAAAGCTAGTGAACCAAAGTTGCATTTTCACTCGCAATTTTTTGAATCACTAAGATCTTTTCTGTTATAAATTCTCCTGAATTTGATCCTATAGTGGTGTCGCCTTTTGTGTCGTATAATTTAAAAGTTCCAATAGCGTCAATGATGAAGTAGAAATTTGATGGTTTTTGATCGATTTCTTTTAGTAGGTGTTCATCGTTTGGATTTACGTAAGCACTGTCTGCAATTTTAAATTCTACTTTCAAATCTTTGCAATTTGTATTGTCGGCTCTTAGTGCCCAATGGCCATCAATTTTGCTATAGATGGATCTTACATACACACTCTCATTATTGTGGTTGGGCAGGTCGCAAAAGTTGATCAGATCAGTAAATGCGATTATTGGGGGAGGAAAAAGTATTTGTATTGACTTTTGTGTTGATTTACAACTTGAAATTGCGAACAACATTATAAGTAATGCCAGTTTGATAAGAAGTGAACTTTTTAGAGCGCTTGATTTCATATTCTAAACATACAAAAAAGATAATATGGTTCTATGGATCGGCCTCTGAACTATCTTATTAATTATTTATAAGTGATTTTGAACTTTACAAGTCCTGAGGTGTGAAAAGAGGTGCGGGTTTGTTTAGGTTAATTTCTTTGCCACTTGGATATTTTTAGAAGGGGGCTTTTTCGGTGTTTGATTCTTTTTTGTATTAGGTAGAAAACAAAGACGGTGTATATACAATAGGGTATGGATAATAGGATCGCTATAAAATATTGTGCACAGTTAAGACTACTGGTTGCAAATAAGGCCATGAGAATACTCATGTGGAGACCACTGATCAGAAGCAAATTTCTTTGTTTTGAGCTGATGATGTACTTGGGGAATCTCATGTATATGTATTTGAATATTGGTGTAAATATATCTATATATCATTATTGTATGGGAGCTGGATGTGTTTAATGAGTACAAATGTTTTTTTCGGACTACTTTCTTTAATCTTTCTGTGAAAATTTCCTTAGCCTAGCTTTTTAATTAGATGAGCGGAAATCTATGAAGTTTGAATATGAAGCTGAGAACCTGCTTGAGAAATTACGGATTAGCGAGCAACAATTTAGAGGAGCTTTTGAATATGCTGCAGTTGGCATGGCTATAGTTGCTCTGAATGGACAATGGATAGAAGTAAATAGTAGCTTATCTACGATGTTGGGCTATAGTTCGGAGGAACTTTTGGCTTATACTTATCAAGAGCTGACTCACCCAGAGGATTTAAATAAAGATTTGACTGCTGTAAATAGGCTGATCAAAGGGGCTGGAGATTCGTACAAAATGGAAAAGCGCTTTTTCCATAAAAATGGCCAGGTCATTTATGCAATTTTATCTGTATCTATTGTTAGGGATCAGCATCATGAACCTTTGCACTTTGTTTCCCAAATTATTGATATTACACATCTTAAAGAGGCGGAAGATCGCTTGGAAATGGTGCTCGAGGTAACTAATGATCAAAATGAGCGATTGTTGAACTATGCTCATATTGTTTCTCATAATCTTAGATCACATTCTGGTAATTTGAGTATGCTCCTTAATTTTATGAAAGAGGAGGGAGAGGAGCATTCGCGTACGGAGTTGCTGCAAATGGTACATGATGCCGCGTCTAGTTTGAGTGAAACCATTACACATTTGTCTGAAGTTGTGTCGATGCATCAAACGCTTCAAGATAGTTTAAGATCTGTTAATTTAAGATATGTGGTAAACAAAGCGCTCACTAATGTTCGGGCTTTGCTCCGTCAGGTAGATGGAAAATGTATCAATGAGGTGGAAGATATTCATATTGTGAAAGTTATTCCGGCTTATATGGATAGTATTATTCTCAATTTACTCACTAATGCCATAAAATATCGGTGTATAGAAAGAAAGTTATTGATTCGGATAACTGCAAAGTGTGAACAGAATTTTGTGATATTGTCTGTTAGTGATAATGGTACTGGTATTGATTTGAAAAGAAATGGTGGTCAAATTTTTGGGATGTATAAGACGTTTCATTCTAATGCAGATGCAAGGGGAATTGGATTATTTATTACGAAAAACCAGGTGGAGGCCATGGGTGGGAAGATTATGGTGGAGAGTATTTATCATGTGGGTGCTGTGTTTAGGGTTCATCTTAAGATTTAATATAGCCAACTTACATGAAGGGGTTTATTCATTCAAGGAAATTTGATGATAGAAAATGAAAATGGTGACCGATTGATTATTACGTCATATGACCTTTTTTCTATGTGTAGTTCCCATTCGTCGCTGCGTTCTACTAATACTGTTCCGGCATCGTTTATAGAGATGCCGTTAGCGCCACGGTTTTGTCTTTTTAAGCGAAATAGGTTCATATTGGGGAAGATAATTACAACTAATTTAGGCAATTCTAATAAAATGATTTATTTCTAGGGCATTAAAATAGCTAGAACTAGCCATTTTTTTTTCGCGGGAATTTCGTAAAATTTGAGTAACCGTGTATTGCTTTTGTGATTGAAAAAATTACGGAAATATTTTATTAACAGCTTCTCTATCAATGAAAAATCTTCTTGAATTAATACTGGATTTAGCACATGGCTTCCAGTTAGTACCTCCAAAAAACCACCTAACCCAACCAAACATATATGAAAAAAGCTCTACTTCTTTGTTGCATGGTCTTTTGCAGCATAATTTCAAAATCTCAAACTGTTGAAACCGATATTGTAAGAGAAAAGGCGTCTGTCTTATTGACTAGGGAGGACTTAATGCACGGGTATCTTCCTCTGCAAGATGTGGATAAACCTGCCAAGAAACAGCCTTTTACTACGAATGCCGAAATTGAACAGTTCCTCGCTAAAATGTCTGAGAAAGATGGAATATCGCAGGATATTTCCAAATGGCTGTCTCAAAATTTGACTACGTACAATAATGGTGCGGTAATCATATTCGTAAGGCACCCTTTAGATTTGACCAAACTTTATAGCCAGGAAAAGAGTTCAATTGGTGAAAAATACTCTGCCCTCTGTACTAAGAAGAACGATGTTGAAAAAGGTCTTAGTTTATATAAATCTGAACAGGCAGACCTGTCTAAGCTTTTAATTGAGGAAAGGGCTGCCATAGCTGATGCGCCAAACAAGAAATTATCGGCAAGCAAAATTGCTCAGCTTCAAAAAAGTTATCAGCTTAATCTAGACAGACAAGTTCGGTTAAGACCTCTGGTTGAAAGTGTTCAAAAAGAATATGATCTGCTGGATGCAAACTTGAAAGAATTACAGGCTAAGTATAAGGACGCAATGAATTATATTGTTGAGGATACAACGCAGATTATTACAACTGTTATTTCTAAGGAGGATGGGGAGCCTTCGGAATATTTGTTGGATAAAAGGAATATCATGGTTGTATTCCTTGGGGAGTCTTTCAAAAATTACTCGCTTCAGGTTTCTAATGGTAAGAAGAGTTTTCCAACCAGCATATCGAACTTTATTAAGCTTGCAACTGGTGTGATTGAATACCAAAATAAATCAGCTGGTTTTACAGGTTGTACACCGAGTGATTTTGATTCTAATATTCCGCTAACTTTTGCTTTGCTTAAGCAGAAAAAGATTGACCCACCAAGTATTTTGAGTTTGGCCAAAAAAGATAAGGTTGTGCAAACGCTGGCAACAGTGCATGAGAAATCTTATTTGGGGGTAAAGGTTGGGATTTCGCTCATTAATATTGATAATAAGAGCTTTAAACTGAATAGCAATAATGAACTTACAGTTCAAACTGACTCTTTGAAAGCAAAGGATCTTAAGTTTAACCTGATGGGATTAGTGGAGCTTTATCCTTTTGGAAGGGATTACGACAGGTTGAAATTGGTTACGGATAAAGACAATATTCCGATTCATGAAAGGATTGGGATTGTAGGGGGATTAAGAATCTCTAAGGATCCTTTAGAGACAATTTTTGCGGGATTATCTTTTGCCATGTCTAAGGCATTTAATATTGTTGGCGGAATGAGTTTTAATAAAACGGCTAAAGATGTGAATGAACTGCAAGTGGGGTACAATACCACGCTGGATTACCTAAGAAGTAACGCTGATAAGGAGTATGTTTCTAAATTCTATGTTGGCATTTCAGTGTCTCCGGAGTCTTTGTTTAAACTGTTTGGTGTTAAGGAATAATTAATCATATAAATCATGAAAAAGAATTTAATATTTGGGGTAATTGTTCTCCTTTTTTTGTTTAGTTGTAAGAGCGGTGGTGACAAGTCGAGCAGTGTTGATTCAACAATGACTTCGCTTGATACGGTTTTGAAGGGTTCTCATCCGGCTTTCTTGGATACACTTTCTTCGACTAGTCTTAAGTCTTTACGATTGGAAGATACTGCTTTTGAAATGATGACTAAGCTCAAGAAGGAATTTGATACGGTAACGGTAGATAAAATTAAGTACTATGTGGTCGAGGGTGATTTATTGATGGATAAAGATGAATTGTATTTTTATTGCCTGAAGAGATTGATGAATAAAGATAAACAACCTCCTCAAGAGGAAATTCAAAAAAGTGGTAAATTAACTGTTGCTGTAAATTCTAGTGGCTCATTTGCGATTTGGCCAAAAAACTATGTGATTAGATATTCGGTTTTGAAGAATTCTTTCCATTCTCCGCGAGATTATCAATTGGTTGTTGATAGTGTTAAAATTGCTGCAAGGGATTGGATGAGCG
>NZ_QAIL01000352.1:8190-17721 GCF_003061025.1 Pedobacter sp. HMWF019
TGAATACGTGCCCCAGTTGGATAATCAATCGGTTGATGATGATATGGATCCAAGTTTGACTTTTGTGATCAGGGAGTTTAATTCTCGGGGGGATTTTATTGCGAATGCTTTTTTTCCGAATGATCCGCCTTATAAGAGGAAACTTTTTATTGATCCTAGGTTTTTTACGATGCAGGAAAGTAAGGCTGGGGTTTTGAGACATGAGTTGGGGCATGTTTTGGGCTTTAGGCATGAGCATATTTGGTCTGCTGCTGAAAGTTGTAAAGGGGAGGGTATAATTGATGGGTATCTTGGGGCAAGGCAGCAAACGGCTTATGATTGTTATTCGGCTATGCATTATCCGTGTGGTGGGTGTGGTACGCTGGAAATGAAGTTGACGCAGTCTGATATTGCGGGGGCTCAAAAGATATATGGCAAACCTAGGATTGCAATGAATTAAAGTGAGGATTGAGTGTTGAAAATATGTTTTCTGATCTCTCTGAACCTTGCAGGTTCTAAGGTTCGATTCAGTAAAACATATTTTCTTGGATGCAGACCGGAGGGAGAGGTAACGAGCATACTGGGATATAGGTTTATTTATTTACTTATTTTCATCTGTGCTACTTTTCGTAATTCTGCTGCAGTGGGTCTTTTTGTTATATAGTTCATGGATTTTTGTAATAAAAACGCCCATTATATTGGCTCCAAAAATTGTATTTTGAATATGAGCCTGAGCAAAATTCTCATTTTCGTGAGCAGCTATGAAACAACATATAAGTTCATTTAGTGTTTCCAGGCAGTCTGATGGGGCATTCATGTGAAAAAAATCCTCCATTGTTTCGTGAAGATCTGCTTCAATTCTTTTTTGAATATCTGGATCGTTATGGGCTACTAGCATATCTGAAGGCCTTTCGGTTGTTGAAATGAGTCTGTTTCTAAAATGTCCAGGTCTCTTAAAAGGGCTTTTAATTCATATTGCTTGGAAACAATCGTGTTTTCATTTTTTTCTATGACCCGGAATAATCTGGTTAATTGTTTATATGTTCTAAATATTTTTTCCTGGTTTTCTGGCTCGTTTTCCAATAATAGTGTGAAAGCATCATCTATGGTCTCATAGAAATTTAGGAATATGCCTATTTCTGAAATTACTTCGAAAACCTCTATGAGTTTTAGAGTTTCAATTGTAAGATCGCCTACTTTTTGCCATTCTTCTTTAGAAATTGATTTGGTTGTATTTTGAAATGCTTGCTCCTTAAGGTGGTCAATCATCATTATTCTATCTTTGGATAGTTTCTGCGCCATAGTTTTAATTTTACTAAAATTCTATCCAAATATTTGATTTTAGAATCGCTCGTATATTTTTCCATAAATTTTATGGTTTTTGTAGGGAATTGCAATGTATTGTTTTGAAAATGAACGATTTTATTAAGGAGAACAGAATTTAGTTTTGTGCGTTACTAATAGGTGGGATGGGGTGGTCAATACGGGATCTTGGTTATTTGAAGCTATTTGTCTTTAAGCTTTTCATAGAGTGTTATTAGCTTGCTTTGTAATTCAAATAGTTCTTGTTCTCTTTGGGCCAGTTTTTCTTTTAAATTCTCTATGGCTTCTTTATGTTCTGATCTTCCTTCTTCTCCGAAGAGAATATCGGAGGTTGTCACTTCAAAATAGGCTGCGAGTTGGTTGAGGCGGCTGATGTTGATGTCTGTAATTCCTGCTTCGATTTTAGAGAAAGCTGGAATGGAGATTCCAAGGGCTTTTGCCATTATTGCTTGGGATAGGTTATTTTTCTTGCGCAATTGTCGGATGTTTTTTCCAATTTGATTTGACATTGTTTCTGAAATGGGGATTTTCATTTTTTTTAACGAAATATTTGAGTTGATATTATCTATTAATGATGTGGTGTATTGCGGTTCTTATATCGAAATTGAGCTTGTGAAAGAGTAGGTTGTGTGGTTTGTTTTGTGCAAGGAACCAAAGCAATTCTTTGGTGTACAGGATGCCGATACATTTTCCGTTTTCTACGATATGTAGAAATTCTGCGTTTAATTCTGAGAGCTTGGTTAATGCATCTACAACAAGTTGATCTGGATGTAAATGCTGGGAAGTAATTTCTTTGGAGGTGTAAATTTCTCCGTTGGTGATGTATGAATGGAATTCCATGGCAGAGGAATGCACTATTCCCAAAAAGGGTCATAGTGATTTGTATAATAAATGAGTGGATTGGGGTTTATTGATGTAGTTTTTTAAGGTATTCTCCAGGGCTTAGACCAGTTTGTTTTTTGAATTCTGAAAAGAATACACTTCTGGATTTAAATCCAGCTTCTGTTCCAATGCCTTCTAGGGTGAGGTGTTTGTGATCGGATATGTTGGCAAGTTTTTGTTTAACGTGTTCGATCTTTAAAGTATAGATAAGTTGATTGAAGCTTTTTTTGTATTTGTTTTTAATGATAGAACTAATTTGATGGGCGGGAATATCCATTGTTCTGGCAAAGCTTTTTAAGGTGATTTTTGGTTGATAGATGATATTGGTATGTTGCAAGTGATGATCTATTCTTTCAAAAAGATCGGCAGTCTGGCTTTCGTCGTTGTCTAGTTGGATTTCTTTGTAGATCCTTTTTAAGGTTTCTTCTCGAATGCCTAAATAGCTTGCCTGGTGGTGGAAGGGGATACGGTTGATGTGTTCTGAGATATGCTCTAATAGGTAGAGGTATTTTTCTTTTGCAGTTCCTAGTCGAATCATTTTGGAGCGTTCATGGGCTTCCTGGAAACAGCGTTCCATTATGCGGCGCATGATTGCGTTCATCTCTGGATGGTGTTGGTAGAAGTAATGGAAGTCTTGTGCGTGCAGTCCGATAACTAAGGTATCTTCAACCGCAAAAATACTTTCGTCGGATGGTTTTTGCCCGTACATACCGGATATAGAGGTTACGAAGCTTCCATTTGCAAGGATGAAGGTGGTGAGTTGCTTATCGTTTCTATTTGTTGTGGAGATGAGGATACCTTCTGCGAGGTAGTAGAAGTGATAACAATATTGTTCTTGTATGGCCAGATATTGCCCTGTTTTTATTTGTTGGATTTTTAGCCTTTGAATTAATTGAGTTTTTAATTCTTCGCTTAGGGGATGATAGGAAGAAAAAATATCGATTAATTGATCTTTTAGGCTTGAGGCGTTACCGTTTTTAGATAACTTTTTTCGCATGCTGGTTTACAAATATATATCGAGCGATAATTTGTAATTGAAGGGCGATACAAATATAGGGATATGTTAGATAGGTATGTTAGGGGGATAATTGATGATTTTGAATTAATTGTTTGCTGGTCAGTTGTTTGTGGTTGATGTTTTGATTATAGTGCTATTTTTTTTGATTATAATGCTATTAATGGGAAAAAGCTACACCTCTTTTCACACTGGACCTTACGGGCCCTGAGGTGTGAAAAGAGGTGTAGCTTTTTTTGGGTGCAGACCGTGGAAGGTGCATATCGGGAGGGTGAAGATAGATGTTTTTAGGATACTTCTACGAATAGGCAGTTTCCGAGTGGGTTTCTTTTATAGAGTTGCCTGAGGGATCGTTGAAAAAATGATAGGTGATCATAGACTTCTTCAAATATGACTTGACCTTCGCGGCTCAACTTGATGGTGTTTAGGTGATAGCTTATTGGATCATCGCCAAAACTGATATATAGGCCGTAATAATGATCTCCTTGAAAGACATTTGTATAGCTTTCTTGCAAGTACTGTTTTACTTCGTTTACGGATGGTCTGGTGTTTAAAAAGCGAAAAACTTGTAATAGATCTCTTTTGTGATTGGGCTGGTGACTGCTGCGGTAAAAGTCGATATAATATTGCTCCAGAAAGGGTTTTAAGTTTTGTTCTAAAACTTCTGGTTTTAGGTTCCAGATGTATTCTCCTTCGCTGATGATGCAGTCAAATAAATCCAGTTTGTCTACAATTGCTTGTCCGAATGCTTCTTCTGGTATTTTACCTTCGACATTGATTTTTTCTACAGATTTAACTGGTGCACTAAAGCCAGTGATAATCCCTGTTGATAGATGTGTTGACATTGTTCGTTTTTCTATTAATAGTTAATGATTACAAAGCTATAAATAATGAATTATAGTTTTAATAATTATATATAAATTAAATTTTGGTTGTTTTGTGATATTTTTGAAGAATTTTGCAAAATTTTTTGAAAAGTGGGCTGCTTATAATTTTACAAGTGGGGATACTTTTTGTATGGGTATCTTGTATCAATCATCTTTTATTTTGACCTAAATTAATGCTATGGAAAGACTCATACTTAGATTTTAGATGCGATGTTCTTTCGTGTCGATTTTGCAGATAGACTGGTTATTGTTTTTCTGCTTCTTATTTAATTAACGGTGGTATTTGCTGTTTTTGGGATTGCTTTTACCATATAATCTTAATTTTTATGAAAACATTTTTAGAGAGTATAATAATGATTGTGAAGATTTTGGGGGAGATTAAGGAGGGCTTGGAAGCTTGGAGGGCGGAGAAGAGAAGGGTGGAACGGGCAGTTGAAGAAAATGAGGTTTGGTTGGACAGTGCAGATGTTAAGCAGTTGCTGAATATTGGTAAGGCGACTTTGTACAGGAGACGTGAGGATGGGGCCTGGGTTTCGAAGAAAATTGGAAAAAAGTGGTTTTACTTGAAATCTTCTCTGTATTGAAAGGGATCAAATGGGCTCAGAAAGGGTTCAATTTGGTTCAAAATGGTTCAGTATTTTTTGAACTGTAGTTTGTTGTTTGTGAGGTGGTTATCTTTGTGTTGTGGGTGTTTGATTCTAATTGACTGGCCAGTACGAAAGGTTTATCGCTTACGAAATAACAGATTTTTTAACCCTTAATTTTTAGAAATATGGGAAAATACAAGAAAGGGATTCTCGGCCCGTTCCGGGGAATTGTGGGCACTGTAGTTGGTGCGATTTGGAAGGGCATACACTACATGCGAAGTTTGCCGGATGTGTCTCCGGATAGGAAGCCTACGCCGGCACAGTTGAACCAGCAGTTGAGGTTTAGCACAGTGATGGAGTTCTTGAAGCCGCTTAAGGTGTTGCTGGAGATCGGTTATCAGGCTTTTACAGATGGAATTTCACCTTTTAATGCGGCTTGTTCTTATCATTTGAAGTATGCGGTGATGGGTACGGCTCCTGATTACTTGATCAATCCGGTTAAGGTGGTGTTTAGTGTTGGAGATTTGGAGGAGCCACAGGATCCAGGAGTGACGACTGGAGGTGCAGCGAAGGTACTGTTTGACTGGGGGGCCTTGGTGGATACGGATCATGGTGCGGCGACGGATAAGGCCACTTTTATGGTGTATAATCCTACGCTGTTGAAGTATGTGACGTTGCGGAATGCGGTAGCGAGGACTGCTTTAACATTTACTTTACCGCTGCCGGCGGCTTGGATTGGTCATGATGTGCATTGCTATATGGCTTTTGTGAGTTTGGATGGTAAGCAGGTGAGTAATAGTGTGTATGCGGGTGAAATGCCTGTGATTTAACGGTTTGGCGTGTCTGTTTGGACACGCCTGCTTTTGGTTTTATTTTAATGGTTTATGTTATGAAAACGTTGAGATTAAAGTATTTGGGTTTAGAGGTGGTGGATTTTATGGGGAGGGTTAAGTGGGAATACCATGTATTGGTTTTCTTGGTGATGGTTTGGTTTTTTGTTCCTGGTTTGTTGAATAGGTATGATGCGCAGGCGGGCTTTATTGATCAGAATATTTTGTTGCTGATGGTGTTGAGTGTGATTGGTTTTTTGGGTTTGCTGGGTTTGTGCTGGTGGTTACTAGATAGGTTTTGGAGAGGGATTGGTTTACCTGGGGTCGGTTTGATGGTTTTACAATTTAAGGATTTGGAATTATGGATGCAGTTAGGGTTTTACTTGTGTTCTTTTGCTTTACTGCTTTTGGCGGCAGTGGGCTGCATGGTGGCGATTTGTTAGGTATCGCCAGTCGAGAGGTTGGTGTTCGGGAGTGGAGTGGGAGAAATGATGGGCCGCGGGTGGAGGAGTATTTGAGTTGCGTGGGTTTGAAGCGTGGTGCGCCTTATTGTGCGGCTTTTGTATCCTGGGTTTTTATGAAAGCTGGGTATGGGGTTCCCAGGACGGGTTGGTCTCCGGCTTTGTTTCCTATCGGTCGGATTGTTAGGGAGGCTGCTCCTGGGATGGTTTTCGGTATCTATTTTAAATCGCTTGGTAGGATTGCGCATTGTGGTTTGGTAGAGAAAGTGAGGGGGGATTGGGTGGTTACGGTTGAGGCCAATACGGATCCGTCTGGTGGGCGGAATGGGGATGGTGTTTATCAGCGGATGCGGCATAAAAGATCTATTTACAGATATTCTAATTGGTTGAGCTATGGAACTGGAAGATGAGATTAAAGGGATTACTTATCATTCGTTAAATTTTGTGATTTCCAGGTTGATGGAGGAGTGTTTTTCCTTGGCTTTTGAGGGGGAGCTCTCTGATTTGAAAGATTTGGTTGAACCGGATTCGTATTGTGAAACAACAGATCATATTAGCGCACTGAATATTGAATTGGATTTGTTGGATTCTTTGGAGAATTCTGTGATTAAGGGATTGATGGTTTCTGTGAATAGGGTGTTAGAATGTTCCAGAACTTTTTTGATGATCAACAGTCTGGAAGGCTTAGAGATTATTCAGGAAACGGATTGTTTTGATTTGGCTTCGGGGCTGTATTATTCTTATGATGTGGAGGAACCGGAGGAGGGGATGAGTTATAAGGATAGGTTGTATGCGCTGTATAGTCATTATTTGATATTTCAGATGGTGATTTGCCATTGTTCGTGCATGTTTACGTTCAAAAAGCGGGAGGCTTATACTGAGACGGATGCCTTGTATTTTGACCGGACGGATGATTTGTTTGAGGGTAAGATTGAGGTTGAGGATAAGAATGCGCAGTTGTTGTTGACGCTGGTTGCTGGTTTACAGGATGATATTTTGGTGTTGGGTGAAATTATTGGTTAATGTTTTAGTTTAAATTTTATAGTTATGGGAAGGTATAAAAATGGTATAAATGGGAATGTTTCGGGGAAAATTGGTAGTGTGATTGGTTCTTCGTGGAAGGGTGTGCCGTATTTGAAGGGTTTGCATGATTTGAGTAGTGTGCCGCCTACGGAGGCGCAGTTGAATCAGCGGTTGAAGTTGTCTATTGTGAGTAGCTGGTTGAGGCCGTTATTAAGTTGGATCAATATTGGGTATCAGCATAGTGTGGAGGAGAAAACGGCGATGAATGCGGCGGTTTCGTATCATATGAAGGAGGCGCTGGTGGGTGAGGGGCCTGATTTTAGCATTGATTTTTCGAAGGCGATTTTTAGCCGGGGGGAGTTGTTGATTTCGTGGGTGAAAAATGTGTTTTTGTTATTGAATGCTTCTGTTCATGTGGTTTGGTCTAATGGTCCGCTTTCTGCGTTTTGTGGGGCTTCGGATCTGGCTAATTTTATTGTGTATAATAGTACGAAGGGTAAGTTTTTGGGGTTTAAGGATGTTGCGTTTCGTTCTTCGAAGGAGGCGTTGTTGAGGTTGCCTGTTGGGTTTGTGGATGATGTTTTGTATGGGTGGATGCATTTTGTGAGTGAGGATGGGGGGAGGGTGAGTACGAGTGTTTATCTCGGCAAGATTGGGTGAAAAAACCTGCACTTCTTTTCACACTGGACCTTCCGCGAAAAGCTTCAGGCCCTGAGGTGTGAAAAGAGGTGCAAGGTTTTTTTGGGTGCAGACCGGAGAGGGGGAGGATTGGGAGGAAGGGAAATAAAAAATGACAACCAAAAGTTGTCCTTTTTATTTTTCTATCATGATTTACTTTAGAGTCGTTCGATTTCTTCGACGGTTAGACCTAAACCTTTTGCTATGTCTGGAATGGCTACGCCTAACTTTTTGAAGTTTCTGGCAATTGCCTTTTTTTCTGCCAGGACTTTTCTATTTGCTTGTGCTTCGGCTTTTTTCTCAGCTTTTTTAGCGCCTCTGTCTTCGGCCATTGCAATTATAAGTTCGTCTGTACCCATTGTTTTGGTTATTTGTTTTTTAGTTAATGGTTGCAAAGCTATATATAATGATTTATAGTTTTAATTATTGTATAAAAATTAAATTTTGATTGTTTTATGATAATATTGAGGAGCGAAGCAAAATTTTGTGGAAGACCCTGCAAGTCTTTTCTCACTGAACCTTCCGCGAAGGGCTTCAGGTTCTGAGGTGTGAAAAGAGGTGTAGGTTTTTTTTGAGTGCAGACCGGAGAGGGTGAGGATTTGTGAATTTTGTTTTGTCAATTATATGCCCTAATTTACATTAATGAATTAACCTCAACTCAAACGCCCTATGAAATTCTCAAAAATTGCTCTCTCTTTAAGTGTCATGGCATTGCTCGTACTGAAGCAACTAAAGAGCCGCTGTTTATCATTATTGTTCAAAGTCAGTTTGCCTTTGAAACAGAAAATGTACTCAAGGATTATCAGGATGTGATGAAACAATTAAATATATTCTATAGTCAGGTCGTTGATTTTGTCCGGGACAATACGGAAGGGTACTTCGATAAATTAATTCCAAAGCCCCTGGTTTTTGATGATGTAATAGATCAAATGAAAGCAAATGGTTATTATCAACATCTAAATTAATATTTACTTTACAACTACGACTGATGACAACCTCCAAAAACTGTGACCTTATGGTGTTCAAGAGTTTCTTTATACGCATACTTCATATTCTGGCATTCTCTTGCTTAGTTTATATACCAAACGGCAATGCCCAGGAGAAAATTTTCGTGCCATTAGATCCATTCGTAGCTGTAAAAAGAATGACAGCCATTGGGAATATTCAGTCAGGAAAGGTTAAGATTGATGTTACAGTATTGAACATTTTTAATAAACCTCTTGAAGTGACATTAAACCTTGAGGGATTTGAGAATTTTGGGATAACCGATGATCAGGGGCATAAATATCAATTGTTTCTGGGCAAAAATACTTCTGCTAGAATGACAACACATACGGGCTTTTCTCAAATTACTGATTTTGCTTATGAAGGCAAAAAGGTCATAGGTAAACCGACCATAAAATTTTCAATTCCACCAAAAAAGGATCGTAGTTTTTCCTATGTTTTGAATCAGGTTGATAGAAGAACCAAAATTCTTAAAGAATCTCATGTAAGACCTGATATAGTTATGGATCAGAAAAATTACCGCCTTAGAACCACCACAACGGACAATATTAAAATCTTGTGGAAATAAATAAGTTGATTAACAACTGTGATTTTGTTGGAAAACCCTGCATTTCTTTTCTCACTGGACCTTCCGCGAAGGGCTTCAGGCCCTGAGGTGTGAAAAGAGGTGCAGGGTTTTTTGGGGGGAGCTGATCCAAGTTAGATGTTAGGGAATTATTGATGAAGTTGGGGAATTGAAATTGTAGTCTAACTATAAATCTCAGCCTTTAATTATAGTTTAACTCCATATATTAGAACATAACTAAGTTTTATATCATTTACTATGTTAAGGAAGTTGGGGAAAGCCCTGCACTTCTTTTC
>NZ_QAIL01000353.1 GCF_003061025.1 Pedobacter sp. HMWF019
TAGTTGATGCGACACCAAACTTAAACCCAACAAGGCAAACCCAACGAACAGCACCGGTACAACGTTCACAATTTTCTGCAGAAACTAATAAGGCAATTTTAAGTGAATTAGTTAAAAATTTAGAAATGTCAAAAATTTCTCTTAGAAAAGAAACACCATTGATACAGGTAATTGATGTACCGATCTTTCCCTTGCAGAAGGAAAAGTTCAGTAAATTGAAAGGGATTGTATTGGGAGGTGCTTTGGCTGGATTTCTAACTTTATTCATTCTTTTATTCAAGAAAATTTTAAATAGTGTAATGTCTTAACTATGGTTACTTATACATTAAAAGTTATTGATATTAAAAAAGAAACGCAAGACACTTTAACTTTAAGTTTCAAACAGCCTGGGTTAAGGAAAATAAAATATTTGGCAGGACAGTATCTAACATTAATTTTTAGGATTAATGGAAGACGTTATATTCGACCATACTCTTTTTCTTCTTGTCCAGGTATTGATCCTAATTTAGAAATAACAGTCAAAAGGGTTTTAAATGGGATAGTGTCTAATCATATTCATGATATAGTAAAGATTGGAGATTGTGTTGAAGTATTTGAACCTATGGGGGATTTTGTTTTTAAGGAAAGTACAAATAGTCAGATCTATTTGTGGGGAGTTGGAAGTGGAATTACTCCATTAATTTCTTTAGCGAAATATATTCTTACGTTTAATGATGTTGGTGTCAATTTAATCTATGGTAATAAGAATCACGAAAGCACAATTTTTGGCAGTCAAATAAAGGAATTGCAGAATAAATTTTCTGAGCGATTTATGGTCAAGCATTTTCATACCAGATTCGCTTTAGATCAAAATAATGGTACTATTACAAAGGGAAGGATAAATCAACTCCAAGCACTATCCATTTTGGAGCAAAACAGTGATGTGAATACCAGCATACATTATATTTGCGGGCCATCTGGTTTAAAAGAATCCGTAAGAGAAGCATTGCTTAAGTGTGGTGTTCCAGATGGGAATATTTTATCAGAAGACTTTGAGTTATTAAAAGACCCTAAAGACTTTGAATCAATTTATACTCAAACCGTAAAACTCAAGTTTAATGAAATTGAATTTAATGTTGAAGTTGTTAAAGGCAAAAGCATCTTAGAAGCGGCTTTAGATGCTGATATTGAATTACCTTATTCTTGTCAGACTGGCAATTGTAGTACCTGTAAGGCAAAATTAATTTCTGGGAGAGTAAAGATGATCGGATTAACCAAAGGACGAAATGACCTGTTATCAGATGAATATTTGATTTGCTGCACACATCCTCTTACAGATAACGTTTATATTGAAGTATAATTTAAATATCATTTAAATATGAAAGTAGTAATACTGGCTGGTGGCTTGGGGACTAGGTTAATGGAAGAAACAGAAGCCAGACCTAAACCAATGGTTGAAATCGGTGGTAAACCAATTTTATGGCACATTATGAAAATCTACGAGGCTCATGGCTTCAACGATTTTATATTGTGTCTTGGTTATAAAGCTCAAACTATAAAAGAATATTTTCTAAATTATTATTTGTATAATTCTGACGTTACGATTGAATTGGAAAAGAATAAGGTAGATGTTCATTTTTCCAATGCTGAGTCGTTTAAAGTAACATTAGTAGATACTGGTTTAACAACAAATACTGCAGGTAGAATAAAAAAAATTCAGAAATACATAGGCAATGAGTCGTTTATGTTGACTTATGGAGATGGAGTAGCAGATATTAATATTAAGGAGTTGGTTAAATTTCATAAAAATCACGGGAAATTAGCTACACTTACAAGTATTCAGACACCTGGAAGATTTGGTAATATTGAAATGGATGATCAGGGTACTGTTGAACATTTTGTAGAGAAGCCACAGGGAGATGGTATGTGGATCAATGGTGGTTTCTTTGTTTTGGAATCAGGAATATTCAAATATCTTGAAGGAGATATGGATGAGGTACAATGGGAAAAAAGGCCATTGATGGAAATTGCAGAGGACGGTCAACTTTCGGCTTATAAGCATAGAGGGTTTTGGAAGCCAATGGATGCATTGAGAGATAGAATTGAATTGGAACAGCTTTGGAACAGTGGCGAAGCTAAATGGAAAATCTGGTAGTATATGTATAATATATTGAAGAAGGTTTATCAGGGAAAAAGGGTCTTTTTGACAGGACACACTGGTTTTAAAGGCTCTTGGATGTTAAAAGCCCTAAATCTGCTAGGTGCAGAAGTAAAAGGTTATGCCTTGGCTCCTCAATCGTCTAATGATCTTTATCATTTGATTGAAGGAGAAGAAATCTGTGACTCAATTATAGCGGATGTTAGAGACCGTGAAGCATTAAAAAATTCTATGCTGGATTTTAGACCTGACTTTGTTTTCCATCTTGCAGCTCAGCCGTTAGTTAGATTGTCTTACGAAATACCCTCTGAGACTTTTGAGGTGAATGCGGTGGGAACTGCTAATTTATTAGATGGTGTTCGTCTTTTAGATAATAAATGTTCAGTTATTTTAATTACTACCGATAAAGTTTATCATAATAATGAATGGGAATATCCTTATAGGGAAAGCGATCGTTTAGGAGGCTATGATCCTTATAGTGCAAGTAAAGCCTGCGCAGAATTGGTGATCGACTCTTACAGGAACTCATTTTTTAATGTAACAAATTATGAAGTACATAAAAAAGGAATTGCTGTGGGACGCGCTGGGAATGTAATTGGTGGTGGTGATTGGTCTAAGGATCGTTTGATTCCGGATATAGCGAAGGCTTTAACTTCTAATCAAAATATAGTGATAAGAAATCCACTATCAGTTCGCCCCTGGCAACATGTGTTGGAACCGGTGATAGCTTATCTATTACTTGGAATACGAGTATATAATGAACCTTTAAATTACAGTAAGGCTTATAATTTTGGGCCTCAGATATCCGATGCCTTAACAGTTGAAGAAATGTTGAGTCTTGCGATTAAATCATGGGGTTCTGGGAGTTTTTCAGTAGAGCAAGTAATTGGACAGCCGCATGAAGCGGGATTACTTAAATTAGATATTAGCAAAGCTGTTTCCGAATTAGGGTGGAGCCCTAAATTAAATGCGGAAACAGCAGTTATGCTTACGATGGATTGGTATCGTAAATTTGCGACAAATAAGGAGGGTATTAATGGCTTTACTGAGGAACAAATTTTAAGCTATTTAAATGCGTAGGGTTCTTATTACAGGAGTTACCGGATATCTTGGTGCAAGTATCGCTGAAAAATTAATTACTGAAGGAATAGATGTAATTGGACTTAAAAGAGAGACCTCTGATATCTGGCGCTGTATCGATTTTGCAAAAGAGATTGAATGGGTAAATATTGATGAAAGTGGAGGTTGGAAGTCAATAATCATTGATAAATTACCTACTGAAATTATTCATTGTGCATGGATTGGTGTCGAAGCAGCCGAACGTAATAATTGGGTACTACAATTAAAAAATGTTAATTTCCTTTCAGATTTACTTGAAATTGCACAGTCAATTAATATAAATAAGCTGATTTTTGTAGGTTCCCAGGCTGAGTATGGTAATATCAGTGGGAAAATAACAGAAAACGAAGTGCCAAAAGCCTGTAATGCATATGGTGGCACAAAATTGGCATGCTTAGAGATACTAAAGGCATTTTGTGACCCTAGACAAATCAATTGGATATGGCTTCGGTTATTCTCTGTTTTTGGGGAAAAGGAAAGTGAAAACTGGTTAATCCCATCTGTGATCAATAAGATGCAAAATGAAGATGAAATGGACTTTACCAAAGGTGAACAAAAGTATGCCTATCTTTATATTAAGGACTTTGTAGAAATGATGACAAGTATCTTGTCGAAAAAGATTATTTCAGGAATTTATAATGTGTCATCTGACGAGGTTCTACCTATTAGCATGGTTGTAGAACAAATCAGAGACCTTGTAAACCCAGAATTTAAACTCAATTTTGGCGCATTACCATACCGTTCTTTCCAACCAATGCACTTAGAAGGGGATATGTCAAAATTAGTTGCACAAATAGGTAGACCTAGGTTTACTAGTTTTAAGGAAGCCCTGCGAAAAACAGTATCTTATTATATTTCAAAATAGAATTTTTATGAAAGTATCAGATTTTATCGCAGAATTTTTAGTTAAAAAAGGAATAAAAAGCATCTTTGAATTATCTGGCGGTATGATCACTCATATTCTAGATTCTGTCAGTCAAAAAACTGATGTTAAGATTGTCACAATGCACCATGAACAAGCCGCGGCTTTTGCAGCGGAAGGTTACGCTAGAGTAACCAATTTGCCGGGAGTTGCTTTAGCTACAAGTGGACCAGGTGCTACCAATCTTCTAACTGGTATTGGGAGTTGTTATTTTGATTCAACACCCGCCATCTTCATAACAGGACAGGTAAATAGACATGAACTGAAAGGCGAACGAGGAATCAGGCAATTGGGATTTCAGGAAACGGATATTTTATCAATGGCTAAGCCCATAACTAAAGCCTGTTATCAGATCAATAATCCAGATGATATACCAGAAATCTTCGAAATGGCTTACAGGATCTCGTTAGAGGGAAGGCCGGGGCCTGTTTTGATTGATATTCCTATGGATGTCCAAAGAGCACAGATTAACCCAGAATTTTTTTTAAAGCAAGATTATTCTGTGTCAATAATAAATGAAGAGGTGCTTAGTCAGTTAATTGATGATATACAATCGGCTAGCAGACCACTAATTCTTGCCGGTCGAGGTATTAAGGCAGGAAATTGTCAACAATTTTTTGAGTCATTTATTGAACGGGTAAAAGTCCCGGTAATTACTACGTTGTTAGGTTTAGACACTATTCCATATAGTGACCCACAAAGGATAGGTTTCATTGGTAGTTATGGGAATCGTTGGGCTAATATTGCTTTTGGTGAATGCGATCTTTTAATTGTCCTGGGTAGTAGATTGGACATCCGGCAAACAGGGGCAGATACTAAATTTATAGAAAATCGTAAAATCTACCATATAGATTGCGAAGAAGCTGAAATAAATAATCGGGTTACTGGCTGTGTTCCAATTCTAGCAGATCTTAATACTTTTTTTTCCTCCTTTGCTGAAAAAAAGGAAAAATACCCGTTTGTGTCTCCTCATGGATGGATTAATTATGTAAACGACTTAAAACAGACTTGGCCAGATACAAAAGAACTCAATACTGATGGCATCAATCCGAATCAGCTTATGCACGAACTTTCAAGCCGATCAAAAATGGCCAAAGTTTATTTAGCAGACGTGGGAAGTCATCAAATGTGGGCAGCACAGTCATTAGAATTGCAAAGAGGCCAATTTTTTCTTACATCAGGTGGCATGGGAGCTATGGGATTTTCATTGCCAGCCGGGATAGGTGCATGTATTGCCTTGGACAAGAAGCCAGTAGTTGTCCTTATAGGCGATGGCTGTATGCAGATAAATATCCAGGAATTACAGACTATTGTAAGAAATAAACTGCCTATTAAAATTGTCGTTCTAAATAACAGGACATTGGGTATGATTAGGCAATTTCAAGATAGTTACTTTGAATCACGATATCAGTCTACTTATTGGGGATATGATGCTCCTGATTTTACGAAAGTTGCTCTTGCTTATGGTATTGATGCAAAGACCATAGAAGACACAAAGGAGATCGACCAGGCTGTTGAGTGGTTTTGGAATGAAAATAATGTTGATCAACCGCAGTTACTACAAGTTATGATTGATCCTCATACGAATACCTATCCCAAAATTGCTTTTGGAAGACCCATTACGGAAATGGAACCTTTTGCAAAGCCAATAGAGATGGAAGGAACCTAATACATGAATTTATTATTACAATTAAGATAAAATGTTACAAAATATTAATGATGTTGTTCTTGAAAATAGTTTGAGAGAAATAGCAAAAAAGAAATCCACCCAAACTATAATCCCAGGACAAAACTATATTCCAGTGACAGGGAAAGTTTTGGATGAAGATGATATATTATTAGGGGTAGATGCTGCTTTGGATGGCTGGTTAACTGCTGGTCGTTTTGCTAATCAATTTGAATACGATTTTGCTCAATATTTTGGTGCAACAAAAGCGCTCTTGGTAAACTCAGGTTCATCGGCTAATCTTGTCGCGTTTTATGCATTAACTTCTCCAAAATTAGGGGATCGTGCTATTAAGCCTGGTGATGAAGTGATTACGGTTGCTGCTGGTTTCCCAACTACAATTAATCCCTTAATTCAGTTTGGTGCGGTGCCCGTTTTTGTTGATGTTGATATAGCTACTCATAATGTTTTGTCGGAAGACATAGAAAAAGCTGTTTCTCCCAAAACGAAGGCAATTATGATTGCGCACTCATTAGGTAATCCTTTTGACTTAGACGAAGTAATGAGAGTGGCAAAAAAATATAATCTTTGGGTAGTTGAAGATGATTGTGACTCTTTAGGTGCAACTTATAGAGGGAAGAAAACAGGAACTTTCGGGGATATTTCTACCTTTTCTTTTTACCCAGCACATCATATTACTATGGGAGAAGGGGGGGCTGTACTGATAAATAGCCCAGAATTAGCAAAACTTGCTGAAAGTTTTAGAGATTGGGGCCGTGATTGTTATTGTGAGCCAGGGAAGGATAATACGTGTGGATGTCGATTTGGGCAACAATTAGGTACATTGCCATATGGATATGACCATAAATATACCTATTCTCACATTGGGTTCAATTTGAAGGTGACTGATATGCAAGCAGCGTTTGGGGTATCTCAAATTAAAAAAATAGATCATTTTGTTCAAAGAAGAAGAGAAAACTACGCTGCTCTTTATGAAAGGATGAAAGAATTTGAAGACGTATTTATATTACCCGAACCAACACCCAACTCCGAGCCGTCGTGGTTTGGTTTCTTATTAACGTTGAGGGATGGCGATTCTAATGACAGACATATGCTTGTACAACATTTGGAAGAGAAAAAAATCGGTACACGTTTGCTCTTTGGAGGCAATTTGTTGCGTCAGCCAGCATACGCTAATATTGAACATCGTGTAATTGGTGATTTGAAAAATACAGATACTATTATGAATCAATCTTTTTGGTTAGGTGTTTGGCCTGGATTAAATGAAACGCATTATGATTACATTCAAGGTATTATTAGAGACTACTTAAACGGTTAGTCTATATTGCTAGGTCAGATACTTATTCATAACAAAAGGGACGATTTAAATTAGGTCAATTCAACTCGTCACAGCTTAAATAATGGTTTTATAATTTGCCATTAGCCAAATTATCGAGAATGATAAAAAAAATACACTTTGCAAATTTAAATACATTACGTTTTATTGCGGCTTTTGCTGTTATCATAGCTCATACGGAGCAAATAAAAATGGCTAAAGGATTGCCTAATGTCTATGATATTCCTGCTGTTGAGATAATAGGAAGCCTAAGTGTAGATTTGTTCTTTGTGTTAAGCGGATTTTTGATTACATCTCTTTTATTTATCGAGAAAGAATCAGTTTCTGGCATATCTATCAAAAAATTCCTTATCAGAAGGCTATTGCGTATATGGCCACTTTACTTTATAATCATGATCTTGGGGTTTTTCATTATGCCATTTTTTCCTGCATTGAAAATTGGGGAACCTTTTGTAAATGTACATGATCATTTTACATATAATTTTATATTGTATATCTTATTTCTTCCTCATATACAATCCATAGTATTTGGTCCTATTTTGTATACAGTTCAAGCTTGGTCAATTGGTATAGAAGAACAATTTTATATTTTTTGGCCATTTGTTGTTAAAAAATTTAGTCAAAAAAAAATAGTGAACTTTATTGTTGTTTTTATAATTCTTTACTTGAGCATCTGTATTTTACTGTCGTTAGCGATCCATAATAAAGCAATAGCAGATAGATTCTCTTCAACTATGCTTTTTAACACAAATATTATCTTTCGACATCGTCTTAAATTTGATTGCTTATTGATAGGTGCATTGTTTGCAATAATACACCTTAAAATTAAAGACAGTAGCTTTATTTTAAATAAGAAATTCCAGATGTTGGCGTATGCTACAGAAGTTTTATTATTGGCGTTAGGGACTGAATTTCATGGCTTTTTTTGGGAAGTGCATGCTATTTTATACGGCTTTATTATTCTAAATCTAGTTAGAACTAAAACAAGTATACTAAATCTTGAATATCCGATTTTTGATTATTTAGGTAAAATCTCATATGGAATATATATGTATCATGTGTTAATTATTAATTTAGTTATAACGGTATTGTATAGGATGCACCTAATGGTGCTTGCCTATCCACTTATATTCATTTTAGTAATTTTACTTTCTGCTTTTTCCTATAGGTTTATTGAACGATACTTTTTAAAAAAGAAGGAGGATTTTTCCGTAATATCTACAGGATGATCATTGCTATAATTTTTGTTGTCCAATTATTTATTATAGAATGTCGAGCAGCTTAATAATTATAATGTATCTCAAATGTTAAATAGAAATAAGAAAAGAATTCCATCATTAAGTGTTTGTATTCCAACTTTCAATAGATGTGACAAGGTTTATAAGCTTGTAAATGATATTTTGCTTTATCCGGGTCAAGACATTGAAGTTATTGTGCTTGACAATCTTTCAACGGATAATACTAAAGATTTATTAGATAATATAAAAGACAATCGCTTTTCTTTAATTCAAAATGATGAAAATATTGGTGGAATACTTAATCCGTTAAAATGTATTGGCTTAGCATCAGGAAACTTTGCTTTACTTTGTCTTGATAAAGATTATTTGGATTATCGCGAAATTGGAAAATTAATTGAAAATATCAATTTGGATTCAGAGGTTGTGTTTGGACACTGCGAGTTGAATATTAAAAAAGGAGGTCAAGGTATTATTTACGGTCAAGGTTACGATTCAATTATAAACATGGCTTATTTGTCAAGACACCCATCAGGCATGTTTTATAAAACTAGTGAATATGTAAATCTGGAGATAGTTAAAAGAATATTTGTTGAAAAAAGGATGTTCCCTTTTTATCCAGATTTGATTAATGCAGAAATGGCTATGATTGGTAAGTCTCAACTAATAAAGCAGCCTTTAATTTATACTGAAAGTAAGGATGAGGCTAGCAGAAGCCCTTCTTTTACTTACGATGTAAGTAATGCTTACTTTTTGCCTTCTAAAAGAATTATTGAATTTGACACCTATATTGAAAGTGTTCATAAGTTGAGCTTGCCATCTTATGAT
>NZ_QAIL01000354.1 GCF_003061025.1 Pedobacter sp. HMWF019
ATCCATATCTATGGCTATGCTTGTTTTTTTTGTTTTCATATTGCAAATATATGCAATATATCTATTTAATATTGCAATATATTGCAAATAATAAATCTTTATATTTGCAGGATGATTAAGGCAGAAAGACAAAATTTAATCCTTGAATATGTAGCGAAGGATAAAAAAGTATTGTTGGATCAGCTCAGTGAAATTCTGAATGTATCTGAAGATACAGTAAGGCGAGATATCAAAGAATTGTCAGATCAGGGGCTTTTACGGGCTGTTAGGGGTGGTGCAATGCATCGTTCTCCCATTCCGATGCATTACAGGGACCGACAAAATGTTGATGTTGAACATAAAAAGATCATTGCTGCCAAAGCACTGGAGTTTATTAAACCTAACATGGTTTTACTTGTCGATTCAGGTACGTCTACACTTGCAGCTGTTGCAAATCTGCCAAAAGACATGCAACTTACTGTAGTCACCAATAGTTTTCCTGTAGCTTCAGTTCTGGAGGATCACCCAAAAATTGAGGTATTATTTATTGGAGGAAGGTTGAATAAGAGTAGTTTCTCTACTACCGGATATGAAACGATTCAGACTTTAAGAAGTATCAGAGCGGATATTTGCTTTTTAGGTGTATGTAGCATCGATTTGAATTATGGCGTTACGGGGGTAGATTATGAAGACAGCCAAATTAAGAAAGCAATGGTAGAAACTTCGAAATATATCGTTGCATTATCTACTTCCGATAAGCTCAATACTTCAGAGTCCTTTTACATCTGCGCTGCTAATCTGCTTAACGTTATTGTTACGGAAGCAGACCCTAAATTGGTGAATTTGAGTGATTATTCGAATGCAGGCATCGAAATAAGATAATTTGCGCAAAAACTTTTTTAAGATTTCTTTGTTCTTCTTTTAGCTGAACCTGAAGGCTCTTTGGTTTGAAGGCGGTTAATCATCTATATCTGAAAAAAAAATGGAGAAGCGGATATTAATTGTAGAGAACGATCTGGAAATGGAGGACATCTTTAAAGAGATTTTCTCAGATAATGGTGAACAGGTGTTCTTCTATGAGGAAACTGATGACATTTTGGAATTGGTAGAGAAACATCGCCCAACCATTGTTATCCTGGATTACAATTTGAATGGACTGAACGGTGGAGAACTTTGCAAGCTCATTAAAGGGAGCGAAAAACATAAACATATTCCTGTATTACTGCTGTCTGCATTTCCTAAGTTTATTTACAGCAATGAAAATGTAGGAAATAATGCTTTTTTAGAGAAACCATTCGATGTTGATGAATTGAGAACCGTTGTAGAACATATAATTAATGGATCACCAAAATGATGATTTATTTAAAGCTTTTCTTCAGAAAACGCATGTTGGCTTAGTCCTTAAAAAGGAAGCGTTATCATTTAGTATCTATGTTGCTGGTGATAATTATCTTAAAATAACAGGGCTGAACAGAGAAGCTCTTATTGGAAAGGACATATTTGATGTTGAAAAAGATATATTTCCTTCCAATATCCTTGAGGTCCTGGAAAGGGTATTGATGTACAAATCTGAAGCAGAGATTAGCCCATTTCTCCTTACACCCGCTCATCATTCCAAAAGTTTATACATTTCCATTCACATTTCTCCCGTAATTGATCATGATGGGGGTGTTGAGTACCTGTTGTATACGGTTAAGGATATTGATCAGGAAATCAGGTTTGCAAATGATCGGGCCAACCGCAATTATTTTATGGACCTGATTGAACAGGCACCGGTAGGTATGGGTATTCTCAAAGGGAGGGATTTGGTTATTGAGTCTGCAAATAACCGAATGCTGGAGTTATGGGGAAAGAATAAATCTGTATTGAATATGCCTATGGCTATTGCATTGCCAGAATTAGAAGGCCAGCCTTTTTTAAGACTATTGGAGGATGTTTATACCTGGGGGGAGGCGATGGTGGGAAATGAAGCAAAAGCTTTTATTTTACGGAATGGAAAGCTGGAAACAGCTTATTTTAATTATGCATACCAACCTATTAAAGATAAAAAAGGCCATACTACAGGCATTATGATGATTGCTACCGAAGTTACTCCTTTGGTATTGGTTAAACAGAAGCTGGAGGAGAGTGTATCGAGTTTCCGAAGTGTTGTGATGAATGCACATTATTCTTTACTGGTATTGAAAGGAAAGCACTGGATTGCAGAAATAGCCAACCAACGGTTACTGGATTTATGGAATAAAAAGAAGGAGGAGGTTATTGGCCTGCCACTGCTGCAGATTCTTCCGGAACTGGTTGGACAGCCTTTTCTTGAATATTTAAAAACTGTTTATGAAACAGGGAAGCCATATGGGCAGGAAGAAGAAGTTTTTTATTTTAATACCGCTAACGGAATTGGAAAGAAGTATGTGAGTTTCTTTTATGATCCGATGATTGATACTCAGGGAAGAGTATATGGTGTTATTGTTGGTGCTGAAGATATCACGGCGAGGGTAGAAAGCAGACATAAAGTTGAGCGTGCTGAAGAGATGCTTAGAATTGCAATTGAGTCTGCAAACCTAGGGACATGGCATTATGATCCGCTGAGCAAACGCTTAACGGTTTCTCCCAGATTGAAAGAGCTTTTTGGCTATAAGTCTAATGAAGAAATGACCTACGATACAGTTATTACGCAGGTTACTGAGGAGTATAGAGAGGTAGTACAGAAAGCTATTCAATCTTCAGTCATTAAAGGCGAGCATTTCGATCTGGAGTTTTCGATTAAAGGTCACTATGATCAGCAATTGCGCTGGATGAGGGCAACAGGAAGGATTTACAGAGATAAAGAAGGAATTCCTGTTCGGTTTTCAGGAATTTTGCTGGACATCACCGAACATAAGCAGGATGAAATCCGAAAGAATGATTTTATAGCCATGGTGAGTCATGAGTTGAAAACCCCGCTGACGTCATTAAAGGCCTATGTTCAATTATTGAGTTCTAAAGCAAAAGCGAGTGGAGATATTCAGGCTATGAATTCCCTTAGTAAAGCCGATGGACAGGTAAATAAGATGAACAACATGATCAAGAGCTTTTTGGACTTGTCACGTTTGGAGGCTGGTAAGATTAACCTGGAAAAGCAACATTTTGGCTTGAACGAATTGATTGCCGAAGTAATAGAAGAAATTACACTCACAGACCGGACGCATAACATTTCGACAGGAAACAGTCAAAAAGTTATGGTTTTTGCAGACCGGGAAAAGATAGGGCAGGTAATTAATAATTTAATCGGTAACGCTATCAAATATTCCCCTCAGGGTAAAATTGTAGAAGTGCTTTGCAAGGAGGTGAATGGGGAGACTTTGGTGAGCGTTAGAGATGAAGGGATCGGTATACCAAAGGATGATATCGGGTTGTTGTTTGACCGGTTCTACAGGGTAGAAAGCAGAAAGTTTAAAACCATCTCCGGATTTGGTATTGGGTTATATCTGAGTGCTGAAATTATTAAGCGCCATGAAGGCCAGATATGGGTAGAAAGTGAAGAGGGGAAGGGGTCTACGTTTTATTTTAGTTTGCCGCATAAAGATTTAATTCTATAAATTCTGTTATTAACGTAAAGAGGGTGCCTTTTTGGACACCCTTCTTTTACGTTAATAATGATAATTAGGTTAATAACCGTAATAATGTCTGTGATGATGAGGTCTGCCTCCACGTTCGGCAACGATACAGGAACTAAAGCTGACAGCTACTGCCAGCAAGAGAAATAGATACTTAATTGTTTTCATAATATAGGTTTTTATGTGTTAATGATAAGACCCTATTGAAATGAAAAGGTTTAGTCGTGAGATAAGAAAATTAATATTGCCGGCTAGATATATGACTATGTAGTCTTTTTTGGTCTGATTAAGTAATATATGCGGTTTGGTGTGTCATTTAATAAGAGATACTCACCAATTTTTGGTTTATAGACAAAATATGAAAAACGATCTCTAAAAGTTCCATCTTCATCAATCTCAACAAACTGTTTAAAATGAAGCATTTTTTTTGGCATTTTTATCTGGAAATAACTTGTACCTATCCAGCCCTTTCGTCCTGAGCTATTTCCAGTTCCCCAATGCAAATTTTTACCAATATTCCAAAATGAATATTCCATCCAATTTTCTTTATGTACAAATTCTCTGCTAATTAAGCCTGCATTTTTATCTATATCATAGGTCGATTCCTGATATTTTACTTCTTTTGCATCGGCAACATTTACCTTGGGCCTTGTCTGTGATTTTATCACTTCTCCCTTAGGGTTTATTGTATACCAAACGTTTTCCAAAGTATCCCCATTTTCACCCTTTATATAATGCCCAGAGGTAATAACGATCGTACTTTCATTTGCCTGGAGGATAGGTTCGATCACTTCGGTGTTAATTTTAAGCACTTCGTACTCGTTATCTTTTAGGCTGTCTAATCCGGCATAGGCTTTGTAGATCTCGGGCAGCTTTTCCGAGCGTAACTTGTATTGCTGATAATACATTGAAACATCTGGAATAATCATAATCGCCGCGATTAAGATTAAACCTATTATTATTTTTTTATATGTAATTTTCATGGAGCGCATGTTATCTTTTAACGATATTTCCAGTTTTCTTATCAAACGTAAAACTTTTGTTCCTAATCCCATAACGTAAGGTGAGTGTCAAGGTGTCTTGCGTTTGGTGATCAAGAATGATGTCTTTTGCATCACGAATCTTTACGTTGGGATCATCATTTAAAAGTTGGTTATCATTACATTGAAATATTTGCTTTTCAAAAATCCCTTTTCTTTCTGTCACCTGCAGTACGGGATAGCCCATCACACTGTATCCTACAATTTGTGCACGGTAATTCTTGCCCAAATCTTTGTCCATTTTCAATCCAAGAGATGTTGTTGATAACATCAATGTATAAAACGGCAGTGCCATAGGTAAAATGCTCAGTACCAAAACCAGTACCATTGCTGCTAAAAGCAGCTTTGCCATTATCCTCTTCCAAAATAAGATGACGATCATTATACTGCTGAAAATCCAAAGCCAGAACAGGGTGATGTCACTGTAATAACCGTTTAGGCCTATTTTATAAAAGTAATATGCAGCAAGATCTGCAATAAGCATTAGTGAAATTACACCATATATCTTTAAAATTGACTTCCTCATTGTCTGTTCAAGCAGAAATTTTGATTTAAAAATAACATAAAATTCCATTGGTCCAGCCATATATATTTTGGGCAATAAAAAACCTGCAGATGTTATCCTGCAGGTTCGGAACCATTTAGAGGTTCAATAGGAAAGAGAAAAGGATCTTAGAAAGAATAGCGCAAGGTAGCCCCATAAGTCCTTGGGTCACCAAGTACACCAGCGTATAAGCCAGAATTACCCGCGGCTGCCTGCAATTGCTCATAGTAATTTTTATTCGCAATATTTCTGCTCCAAATGAATGCCGAAAATTTATCAGATTTAAATCCTAATCTGGCATTGAATAACGAATAGCCATCAACATTTAACACACTGGAAGGTGTCGGATTTGAAGAGTATTCTGAGCGGTAACTCGCATCGCCAGCAATAAAATATCTACCCGCTTTGGTAGCTAAACTACCTGGAACACTAAATTCTGCACCACCAGAAATATTCCATTTAGATATACCAGGTAAACGACCTCCTGAAGCATCTTTAAATGCTACCTGCGTAGCCACACCATTAACTAATTCCGTATGGCCGGTTTCTTCTAAAGGTAGCGGAGCATTTGTGAACTTTACATATTTACCATCCAGATAAGCAAGGGCGGCATTCAGAGTGAAGAACCTTTCTAATTGATAAGTTCCATCAACTTCTAAGCCTTTTACATTAACCTTTTCTGCATTGGCAAGATAACCTCTGTTTACGCCCAATTGAGGCGATTGAACATTGGTCTGGTAATCTTTAATATCTGTATTAAAAGCACTAACATTAACAATTGCACCTTTAAATGGTCTGGTTTTAACACCCAATTCATAATGTTGAACATATTCTGGTTTTACTACTGCCAAAGACAAATCTGCTGCCCCGGTAGAAGTAGTTGGTAAACCTCCTACGTTAACACCAACTGGTTTGTAAGCTGTAGAGAAAGTTCCGTATGCATTCAAGCTGGGGTTAGGGCGGTAAGATAAGGTGATGTTTCCAGACAAATTATTGTTGTCTACATCGGTTGTGAATTGCTGGTTGCTATAAACTGCGGCTTTCAGTGCCAGTAGCGCAGCATCTGTGGTTTGCAGGCCTCCATAGGTTACTCTGTTATAATCAACATCTTTCTTATCATACGTATATCTTAATCCAGGTAAAATATGCAGGTGGTTTAGAAACTCCCAATCTACCTGGGCAAATACAGCAGCACTTAAAGATTTAATGGTTGAATTGGTTTTGATACCATAACCATCCAGTAAACCAGGCGTCGAGTATAAAGCCTGAGAACCAGTATTACTGGTTTGCACAAATCTCCACTGATCTTTGCCTACCTCTTCCGTTTGGTCTAATCCTTTCAAATTCTGTCCAAGAAAAAACACCCCAACTACACCACTTATTTTTTCAGCTAGATTACCGGCGTATCGAACTTCCTGAGAGTATTGATCGTGACGTGAGTTCCCCTGAGATTTGGTCAATGCAGATAATTCAGAGAAATCCCTGTCGTTTGTAGGATCCCAGTTCCAGAATCTCCAGGCCGTAGTAGAAGTCAGCGTTCCATTGCCAATTTTATAATCCACATTCACTGATATACCGCCAATGGACTGATTGTGTCTCCATGGTGTATTGGTATTGATCTCTCTGGAAAAAGGATCTATTTTAGGTTGCTGATAACCTAAATCAGAAACGATTTTGGCATACTGACGATAAGCGCTTCTTTCTGTTGTAGCTACACCTGCAATAACCAGTGGATAACCGGCAGGATGCTGAATACTTACATCACCACTTAACAATACCTGTAGTTTATCTGAAGGTGTGTAATACAATTGACCTTTAAAACCAAGGTTGTTTTGACCGCTATATTTACGTTCTTCTTTGGTATTCCAGATTGTACCGTCGCGCTGGGTTCCAGAGATAGATAACCTGGCGGCGAGATTTTTTGCAACGCTTCCAGAAACAGAAGTTTTAGCCTGGATAAAATTATAGTTTCCAAAACTCAATTCTACTTTTCCTGTTGGGATCTGAGTCGGTTTGGCTGTGGTGATGTTAAATGCACCAGCAGTTGTATTTTTTCCAAATAATGTTCCTTGAGGTCCGCGAAGGATTTCAATTTGTTCAATATCAAGGAAATCTGTAGAAGTAGCTGCCGGACGTGCCTGGTAAACTCCGTCTACATAAAAGCCTACACCCGGATCAATACCATCATTTGTTAAACCGAATGTTGAGCCCAGGCCGCGGATATTAAGGGTGGTATTTCTAGCATTTGATGCGTATAGTTGTACAGAAGGGACCAGCTCTTTTAAACGGTTGACGTTAAAAGCCCCTGCATTTTCTGCAGCTTGTCCACCGATAACGGTAATGGCGATTGGTACATCTTGAAGTACCTCTGAACGTCTCCTTGAGGTTACCACAATCTCATCTAGTTGCGAACTTTCAATCAGAACCAATTCAAAAGGGGTATCCTGGAGTTTTAAGATCTGGAAATCCTGAGGTTTGTAACCAATTGAACTGACCCGAAGGTAAAATGGAAGTTCCTGTTTTGAATTGATACTGAACTTTCCGTCATTATCCGCAATTGTAGAAATCTTGGTGCCTCTGATTACTACTGTAGCGTGTGGGATAGGAGCACCGTTGCTGCCCTTTATTACACCTGTTATCGCATCCTGGGCAAAAACATAATTTGCCGTAAGTATAAGCGAAAGGATAAGAAGTAAATTTTTTTTCATCTGTTTAAATTTATTAATGTTTTGTTTATTGTCTTCATTTGTATTAATGAGCTCGTAAACTCGGTTTGTTCTTCTTTTGTGATGAAGCTATCAGATTTGTTTATACCACTGTGTGGTTTGAAAAATCAAGATGGTTTCATTATTTTAATACTGATGGTTTGTTGGTTATGATAAATTGCAAAGCAAAGCCATATGGATGTTTTCATGTCCAGTCATATTTCAAAATATGGGATTTGCAGGTGCCTTTATTTATGGGGCAATACTTGAGCTAAATCAACAACAACAGCAACAGTCTAAAAGGAAAGGCATTCCTTCTTTAGATGTTTTTCTTTTCATTTTCATAAAATGTAAGTCTGTTTTCATTTGGTTCTAAGTTGTAGAT
>NZ_QAIL01000355.1 GCF_003061025.1 Pedobacter sp. HMWF019
GTCTTAATATAAAACTAGTAGTGAAATAGCCAGATGCTAGGAGAAGATATTAAAATGGAAGAAACACACAACTGCAGGGACGACCAGAAAACAATCTCAGATATTGAGGAGTTTGGGCTTTCTGTAATCATGATTGAGGCTACAGATTATTTGCCTTCGTTTGCCTATAGCATTGGGCTTTGGCAAAAATACAGGCATCCTGAAGTTATTTGTTTTGGATTGAGCGTGCAAATTTTGCATGCTTTAATTAACGATGTTGCTGATTTGGTTAAAGACAATCAAATTATAGAAACAGGAATACCTTATGATGATTTTTTTAACGAGGGAAATGCTGAGTTCGTTAAAGTGGATCCACGCAGTATCAGGGATTATTTCGGCTATGCTATAGGTTTTTATGGTTCGGTTGATTTTCCCGCCGTTCAATTGGTTTGGACCGATAGAAACGATAAATTCCCATGGGGGATTGATTTTGAACAAGAGTTTATTTACAGACAACCATTACTGGATAGAAATGCAGAATTTAAATTTAGGGAGAGCACTAATCTTGGTGTGTTTACGACGAGACAGTGGCTTGAAGAGCGAAAGTCTATTTTACACGTTGTTCATGATGAAGATGGGGATTGGCAGTTTCTCACTGGTGATCAACAACCCGAAGATATTCGACTTGTCGCTTTGGAGCAACTGATTTTACTTGATCATACACTTAATGATATTTTTAATCTGGATTATGGCGAAGAGGCTACCCGAAATGAAATTGGTGAACGTTGGGAGAGGAGTGATACTGTACCAGATCAGTGTTGAGTAGAGATCATATTTAATCCCGATAAGATGAACACATTTTTTCTATTTTTATATTAGTTAATTTTAATCGTAAAAACTTTAAACATGAAAAAAGTAACTGGCCTTGGTGGCGTGTTTTTTAAATGCGATGACCCGAAAGCGATGAATGAATGGTATACCAAAAACCTTGGATTGCCGACTAGTGAATACGGAGTAACATTTGAGTGGCGGGAAGTTGATGATCCGTCAAAAAAAGGAGCTACAGCCTGGTGTACATTTCCTAAAGATACTTCATATTTTAATCCTTCAATTAAACCTTTTATGATTAATTACAGGGTGGAAGAT
>NZ_QAIL01000356.1 GCF_003061025.1 Pedobacter sp. HMWF019
ACTTTGTAGATAGTGTTAGGATTAACCCCGAGAATTTTAAGAGCCTGAACCCTGAAAATATTGCATTTATACAAGTTATTAAAGATAAAAATGCAGTAGATCGATTGGGTGAAGAAGGGATAAACGGTATCATCTACATTGAAACAAAAAACTTTGCCAGAAAGAAATTATGGAATTATCTAAAGCGAAAATCTCCTGATTACACCCGGTTGATGCCTACTGTAAATAGTGACAGTTCATTTCAGTATATACTGAATAAGAAATTATTAAAAAACAGCTATGATTATGATCTGGCCTCGATAAATGATGTAACGCTGCAAGAGGTCAAAATTCTGGATAAAACAGCATTAAAAAGGGATTTTGGTGTAGAGGATAAAGAATATGGAGTCCAAATCTTAACTGAGCCGTTAAGAGATTCCAATAAAAGCAATCGTTTTTAAACTACACGCTATTTCCAGCTAAAGTTACAGATACCATAGTCGCAGTTTATGACCAATGCAAGCAAATTAGTACTCCTGAAATTTTTACATACGCTAATATGGACATTTTACAGCGCAGTAATCTTCTATATGCTGTATGCAGTGATTATAGGTAAAATTGACCGCTGGCTATGGATCGGTTATGGACTTGTTGGTATAGAATGTATAACGCTGCTGTCGTTTAATTTTTCCTGCCCTTTAACCATTATAGCACGGAGGTATTCAAATTCTACTAAAGACAATTTTGACATTTATCTCCCCAATTGGCTGGCAAGAAATAACAAGCTCATCTATTGCATTATAATGATCATTATAGTGTTCATCACCATCTATAGAATATTTTAATTGTTATGCACCTCGTCATGCCCATAGCTTATGACCCTGGCTATTTTCCAGTGCCCATCTTCCAGTTTCCAAACCTGGACAAATTTGTAAGTGCCACTTATTTTCTCCTGCTGCCCTTTATTGGTATGATAGAATCGATGCACTCCAATTTCCACTGCCCCATACCCCTTTAAAGGGTGTACCTCCAGACTACTTTTTATGAGCTCTCTGCGAATATGACTCCCTCTGTGGCACATCTCTCTAAAAGACTTTAGTTCATTGGCTAGACCAACAGTGAGGCCGCCTAAGTCATGGTAAAATTCAAGGTCTTCAGTAAAATAGTTTTTGTAATTGACACTATCGCAATTGTTAAAGGCACTGAATAGGAGACTATCTGCCTTTTCAATCTCTTTAAATAATTTCTTTTGATCTGCCTGTTGGGCAGAGCAGAGGATGCTGGAAAAAAGAACTAAAATTAGAACGCTAAAAATATTACGGATCATAGAATTTGTTTTATATGTTATGCATCAAGCACAGCTATAATGCCAAATCTAAAAATGAATGCCTGGAAGCTTACAACCGCTTTCAGATTAACACAATCTAAATAACTGTTCAATAACGAACAGACCATTGTACCAATTCAGATCATTTTTAATTTTTCCTTAAGGACTTTATGTGTTCCAGAAAGACACCCAGATGTTTATTCTGGCAGTTGATTTGCGGAGACTTTATAGACCATTATGAAAAATAAACAGTTATACATTTTATTGTTAATTATCCTTCTTCCTGTTTTTACCTATGCACAAAAGGCATATGAAGCTGTCCCGTATAGCGGCATGATGAACAAAAAGCCCGTAAAGCTAAGTTTCGCAGATGGTTATATCGGGGCGTCTTCCATTACGCTGACAAATAGTAAAAATGGCAGGAAAATAATTTTTTCTCCTGATGCAGGTTATGTTGGAGAAGATAAAAAGCTGAAGTTTCATAGATCTTCACCATCCCCCGTCCTATCTTCAGATTACTTTACCTTAATTAACCTTACAGAGTATTACGATACTCTTCCAAAATCTATCAATGGCATTTATTACAACAAAGGAAAAATCTATAAGATTAGATTTTTCAAACAATAAGAAACAAGCATTTTAAATGGACAAAAGAAGCTTTCCAAAGGATATTGCCGGGTATATATTATTTGCAGTAATGAGTTTCTTCTTTGTATTTATCTGGAATCCGTTTCATTTGGTTGTTTATGGTTTTTTAATTGGAATTGTCATCTATGTTACGTTTAATATCAGGCAAGCTGAAAAGCTGAAATTGAATAGAGACAATTTAAAGAGAGGTTTTCCTTACATAATTCTAACTTATCTATTCATTATTGTAATATTTTCACTCTCGCCTTATCTGCGGGTTAAGGAATTTCAATTGACACATCCGAACTATCAGATCGCTCAGGGAGAAGCTGTCTTCTCAGATAGTGGAG
>NZ_QAIL01000357.1 GCF_003061025.1 Pedobacter sp. HMWF019
CCATAAGAAGTAATCACTACATCAGCCTGGTTAAAAGGACTGGCATCCTTTCTCCTTTCCGACCCATACAGCGTATGAACCTTTAACAAAGGAGCAAATCTGGCCAACTCCGTTTGCCAGTTAAAAATAAGACTTGTTGGCACTACAATCAGACTGGCCTGCCGCCCACGCTCCTTTTGCAGCAATATAAAAGCAATGATCTGAATGGTCTTACCCAGCCCCATATCGTCGGCCAAACAGCCACCAAAACCAAATTCATCCAAAAAATTCAACCAATTTAAACCCTGTAACTGATAAGCCCTCAATTCTCCTAAAAAGCCTGAAGGCACATTCACTTCCGTAATAGAATGAAAATCTGAGATCCTGGAATTGAACATCGCCAGTTCAAGCTTAACTTCTTTTGACAGCACCTCATCCTCGTACATTTCAGCAATAGAAGCAAAATTTACCTTCGGCGTCCGGATCACCTCTTCTTCTACTTCCCCAGAATTAAAATACTTAGCGAATTTCTCTATCCATTCATCTGGTAAAATACCCAAGGTATCATCCCCAAGTTGTACAAATTTGCTCTTGTTCCGTATTGATTTGTGCAAATATTTTAAAGAAACCTTTTCACTTCCAAAACGAACATCTGCAGAAGTCTCAAACCAATCCAGTCCGCTCAACACCTTAATCTCAATCTTTGCTTTATGAGGACTTAGCTTATTATTCTTCAATTCATTGAACCCAAGTACCGTGATGCCTTCCTGTTTCCACTCTTCAAATGCATCCAAAAACCAGCCATTATCCAAAAATCTGGATTTATGTAAGTAGAAATGGGTATGGTCCAGCTGTTCCTCAAAATGGGGATGCTGCCGGATTAAGACAGAAGTCAATCTAAGTTCCAAAGGCTCATCCCGTTTCACGGTAAAAGGATTGCCTTTGGCATCAATAGAATAAATTGTTTTCTTACTTAATACAGGAACTTCAACACTACCGTATTTCAGTACAGGTGTCAGTAAAACATAATCACCCTCGTCAGACAGATAAATCAATTGTTCATTAGGGAGATCAAAATGTTGCTCTTTCAATTGCTTTGCTGTTGCTGGCTTCAAATATGAATAGGAAATGTGAATTTTATCTTCCAGTCGGGCAAGTATACTTTGTTGAAATTCAGCAAATTTAGACTGATGGATCAGAATTTTATTGTTGTGCTGTTTAAAGAAATCGATCATCTTTAAGAAATCCGGGTTATCGATCAGATAAAGCGTCTTGTTGTAATCCAGAAAATAGCTAAACTTCACCTGCAACTTTTCCAGGTCATAAGACCTATCTTCCAGATAAAGCTGTCCGGCCACCTGATAAAAAGCATCACTTTGATCTACAGAAATTTTAATGTCGATGTTTAGTGCTTTAAGCATCACCGGGCTCAGCGAACTCGTACTCACAGTTTTCGCGCCGTCCTTGTGCTCAAACACTTCCAAACCGAAAGGATTTCTGGCCAGGGCCTTTAATGCCTCAATATCTGAATTGGATCGTTCCGATTCATAGGCATTCTGAAACTTAGCTACTGCTGTATAAAATTTCAGTTCATCCTTGTCCTCAACCTTCCAGATCAAATCCATAGGGTTAATCAGAACCAATGGATTCTTCACCTTCCCCTGCTGAGTCTGTTCACCTTCGTACAATTCAATATACAAATGCCTGTAATATTTGTGTTTTCTAAATACAATAACTCTTTTGCTCTTTCCGCTCTCTCTCCCGCCGCTTCCTGCTGGATGTGCCGGCAATAAACTAGCGGCAAGTGCAGCAGTCGTTTCTGAATTCACTTTAAAAAGTGTTTTGGAGATTGGTTTTATCTCGACTGATCCGCTGCTATATTCCGCCAGAAAGAAACGGTCCAGATCCGGCTCCTGTTCCAAACCATATTCCTTCGCCACCCGCAGCATCTTTTCCCTTCTCAATCTTTTATCAAAAAACACAAGGATATCATCTCTGCGGATCACATTATAGAGCACCTGTACCTGATGGCTGCACAAACCAATGCTGCGTTCCTTACAGTCACAGCCCATCCTTAGTGTCGTTCCTTCTACAGTAAGTGAAACATAAGCCGTCATTGCTGATCCAGGCTTGCAAATGAACAGACAATAACCCAAATCCGGTTCCAAAGGCTTTACCTCATAATACCCCTGCATATCCATATCGGCAGGGTGGGCAGCATGGCGAGCTATAAAAACATTGTTCAGCTCATCAATATGAAAGTCTTCGATTATAATTTCTCTATCAGGCATCAACCAAAGATACGGATATACACCCTTGCAACTAACTCAAGAAAGATGTTTAATTAGCCCATCTTAATTTACCAAACATTTAGGTACAGCGCTAAATTATCTTATTAATAAATAATTACAATTTAATTTGGTTCTTTAAAAGCATGATCGGCAGGCAAATCCATTCCTCTCCAGA
>NZ_QAIL01000038.1 GCF_003061025.1 Pedobacter sp. HMWF019
TTACAAGTCTGCGCCATGCCCGGACTCTCCTCCCAGCTAAGCGCCCAAAAAAAAAGATCTTGTACTTTCGGGGGCCTCAGGGCGCCTTGCCACAAGAGCGCAGCGAGGCAAGGAGTCCAGCCCCCGAAAGTACAAGATCTTTTTTCATACGATTTGCCACCACATTCCACCCTCTTTTCCAAACTTTTCCACACAAAAAAAGCAACACCGAATTAACGATGCTGCTTTTCCATGCTGAAAGCTCAGGACTATTTTTTACCTGCTTGCTGTTCTGCTTGTTTCAATGCTCTTGACATTCCAACAGAAACGATTGTATCTTCTGGAGTGTTAGTTACTGTGTAAGCGCCTTTTTCAAGGTCACGTACGCGGAACAAGTTACCAACTTCTAATTTAGCAATGCTTACCTCAACAGACTGAGGCATGTCTTTAGGCAAAGATCTAACACGAAGTTTACGTAATTTCTGAACCAATTTACCACCCATTTTAACACCTGGAGAAGTACCGGTTAATTTAACAGGGATTTCCATTAAGATCTCTTTGTCATCAAATAACTGAAGAAAATCTACGTGTAACAATTGGTCAGTAACCGGGTGAAATTGTAATTCTTTGATGATAGCGTTGGTTTTTTTACCGTTGATATCGATCGATACAAAGTTAGCCTCAGGCGTATAAATAGCATCCTTTAACTCTGTAGTTACCACAGCAAAGTGTGATTGTTCTTTACCACCATACAATACTGCAGGAACCTTACCTTCGTAACGAAGCTCCTTAGCATCGCGTTTCCCTACGTTCTCTCTTGGAGAACCGCTAATTGCGATTGTTTTCATCTTTTATATATTTATTTATTAGTAATCAACCCTTACGGGCCTTTAATTGTATTAAACTTTAAATAAGTCACTGATCGAACCGTGCTCATTCACATTGGCAATTGCCTTCGCAAATAATTCAGCCGTACTCAGTACCTTAATTTTCTCACTTGGTCTTTTCAACGGGATTGTATCCGTAACGATCAGTTCGGCCAGCATAGAATTTTCAACGGTCTCTATCGCTTTACCAGACAAAACCGGATGTGTACAAACTGCTCTTACACTTTTTGCACCTTTCTCCATAATTAAAGCCGCAGCTTTGGATAAAGTACCTGCAGTATCACAGATGTCATCAATTAAAACAATATCCTGGTCCTTTACATCACCAATGATAGACATGGATTCAATCTCATTTGCTCTTTTACGACGCTTGTCACAAATCACAACCTCCGCATTAAAGAACTTGGCAAAGGTACGTGCACGATAAGAACCACCCATATCCGGTGAAGCAATCGTTAGATTCTCCAGTCCAAGACTTTTAATATAAGGAACAAAAATCACAGATCCATCCAAGTGGTCTACCGGGATATCAAAGAAGCCCTGAATCTGGGCAGCATGAAGATCCATGGTCATGATGCGGTGAATTCCTGCTGATTTTAACAGGTTAGCCACTAATTTTGCACCAATAGCCACCCGCGGCTTGTCTTTTCTGTCCTGTCTGGCCAAACCATAATAAGGAACAACTGCAGTGATATAATGGGCAGAAGCACGCTTCGCTGCATCAATCATCAGTAAAAGTTCCATTAAATTATCATTAGGCTGATAAGTCGAAGCGATAAGGAAAACATCACAACCGCGGACAGTTTCGTCGTAAGAAGGTTGAAATTCGCCATCACTGAACCTGTTTAACGTGACGTCACCTAGGGGCTTGCCGTAAGACTCGGCAATTTTTAGTGCTAATTCCTTTGTGCCCGTTCCGGCAAAAAGTTTAACTGGGTTAAATTGCAATGGCATGATTGATCGGTATCAATGCTGGTTAAAAAAAATCGGATTGCGGTTTTAGTCACAATCCGAATATTGTTTTGTTGTCCGACCTGGATTCGAACCAAGACAAACGGTACCAAAAACCGTTGTACTACCCTTATACTATCGGACAATCTTCCATTTAAAAGGCTTGCTTCGAAATGGAATGCAAATCTACGCACATTTTTCAAACTTGCAAACACAAACTGAAAAAAAATCTATTTTTTTCTTCTTTGCCCTCTTTTCAAATGATTTACATTTTGGGACTCTGGTTAATTTTTGTTAAACTCGTCCTATCATTGTACGATTATCAATCTTATTCTTTATTTTCGGCAGCATTTTTATAGCCCACAATTATCTATTCAAATAAAATGAATTATTCAAAAATTAATAACCTTACAGGCTGGTTCTGTTTTCTGGTTGCCACAGTATCTTATATTTTAACCCTGGAGCCATCTGTAAGTTTTTGGGATTGCGGCGAGTTTATAGCCTCTGCATTAAAAATGCAGGTGGTACACCAACCCGGCGCACCTTTATTTTTAATGATCCAGCGCTTCTTCTCTTTATTTGCAGCGGGTGATCTAACCAAAATCGCTTATTTCATGAACGTAGGTTCTGCTGTTGCCAGCGGTGCCACCATCCTGTTCCTGTTCTGGACCATTACAGCATTGGCCAAAAAGCTGGTACTTAAACCTGGTGAAGAACTCACCTCTTCAAAACTGATTGCCATTATGGGATCTGGTGTAGTTGGGGCCCTGGCTTACACCTATACAGACAGTTTCTGGTTTTCAGCAGTAGAATCCGAGGTATATGCCTTATCTTCCCTGTTTACAGCTATCGTATTCTGGGGTATCCTGAAATGGGAAGCACATGCAGATGAGCCAAGAGCAGACAGATGGCTCCTGTTCATTGCCTATATCATGGGCCTTTCCATTGGTATCCACCTTTTAAACTTACTAACCATCCCAGCGATGGCCTTTGTATATTATTTCAAGAAAACACCAAAGCCAACCAATATAGGTATACTTAAAACTTTCTTTGTTGGAATTCTGATCCTGGCTTTTGTACAATATGGTATCATACAATATGTTGTATCATTTGGTGCTTACTTCGACCTTTTCTTTGTCAACACTTTAGGTCTGGGTTTCGGATCGGGAGTCCTTTTCTTTGCCATACTCCTTATCGGAGGTTTGGTGCTAGGTATCCGTTATTCTATTAAACACCAGAAAAAAGTATTAAACCTGGCCCTGCTTTCCACTGCACTGATCATTTTCGGATATGGTTCCTTTGCCATGATCATCATCCGGGCAAAAGCCAATGTGAACCTGAACAACAGTGATCCAGACAATGCCTTTTCTTTCCTGGGCTATTTGAACAGGGAACAATATGGAGACCGTCCTTTACTTTTTGGTCCAAACTACAATTCACAGAAAGTAAACCTGACAGAAGGAAAAACCCTGTATAGAAAAGGTACAAACAAATATGAAGTAGCCGGAAAGAAAACTGACTATGAATATGACAGAGTAACGCCTTTCCCAAGGATGTACAGTGACGACGACAGACACGTTGCTTACTATAAAGATATGATGGGATTTGACGACACCCATTTTCCAAGTTTATTTGACAACATTGGCTTCCTCTTCAAATACCAGATCGGTAACATGTATATGCGTTACTTTATGTGGAATTTTGTAGGCCGTCAGAATGACGACCAGGGACAGGGAAGCTTATATGAAGGACAATGGTTGAGCGGTATTAAACCAATCGATGCCATTATGCTGGGCAACCAGAGCCACCTTCCCCCTTCTATAGTGGACAGCAATGCCTATAACAGGTTCTTCTTCCTGCCTTTAATTCTGGGACTGATTGGCGCCGTATGGCATTTTAAACGCAATCAGAAAGATGCAGGTATCGTAGGTTTACTCTTCTTCTTTACCGGTATTGCCATCGTATTATATTTAAATCAGAAGCCACTCGAGCCGAGGGAAAGGGATTATGCCTATGCCGGTTCCTTCTATGCCTTTGCCATCTGGATCGGGCTTGGTGTACCGGCCCTGCAAGACTGGCTGTTTAAAAAGATTACACCCAAAAACGGTGCTATTGCTGCCACAGCAATTGGATTACTTTGTGCCCCGGTAATTATGGCCGAACAGGGATGGGATGACCACAACCGTTCTACTAAAATGGTGGCTCATGATATTGCTGTAGATTACCTGCAATCCTGCGCACCAAATGCCATCCTGTTTACCTATGGTGATAATGACACCTATCCATTATGGTATGCACAGGAAGTAGAAAACATCCGGCCGGACATCCGCCTGGTGAACCTGAGCTTATTTGATACAGACTGGTACATCAATGGTATGAGACGCAAGCAAAATGAATCTGCACCACTTCCGATCACGATGAAAGAATCTCAGTATGTTCAGGGTGTAAGAGATGTGATGTATTATCAGGACGCTAATATTGCAGGTCCTGTTGAACTAAAAGACATCGTAGACATTTTGTTATCTGATAATGATGAAGACAAAGTTCCTCTTCAAAACGGAACAAAAGAAAACTTCATCCCAACCAAAAACTTCAAATTAACGGTAAACCCTGCAGAGGTGATCAGTACCGGTACGGTAAATGCGGCAGACGCAGGCAAAATTGTACCCGCCCTGGAATGGAAATACAACAAAGGCTATGTAACCAAAGGTACACTGGCTATGTTTGATATCCTGGCACACAACCAATGGAAAAGACCTATCTATTTTGCAAGTACCGTGCCTTCCGAGCAGTTCAATGGTTTAGACAATTATTTATATACAGAAGGATTGGCTATGCGTCTATTACCTCTGAAAGCAGACAGTGCAGCTTCCAGCAGACAAGATCTAGTCAACACACCAGTATTGTACAACAACATCATGAACAAATTCAAGTGGGGTAATATTAAAACCGCAACCTACCTGGATCAGCAATCTTCCGATGACGTATCCATCTTCGCGAATCTGTTCAATACTTCTGTATCCAGCCTGATCAAAGAAGGTAAGATTGACGAGGCTAAAAAGATCGTGGAAAAATATTACCAGGTGATGCCTGATAAATTCTATGGCATGCGTTCTATGATGGGCACTTATTTTATGGCAGAGAACCTGTATATACTAGGTGAGACTGCAAGAGCAAACGCCCTGATAGAAAAATCGGCAACCTATATTCAAAAAGAACTCACCTATCTTGCAGATGTATCTGAAAGCAAAAACAGGTTTGTTGGAGGCCAGAACGTACAGTTAGGCATGTCTTTCCTGAATCAAATGGCACATACTGCCGAACAGCATAAACAAACTAAACTGAGTCAGAACCTGAAGAACCAATTCAGTGCACTGGAATCCAGATTTGGACCATTCTTTCCCCAGGGCAACTAAGCCCCGGGGGCTTTAAAAAAGAAAGGGCTGCAATAATAATTGCAGCCCTTTCTTTTTGTATTCGTATTTTTTATTCGGTAACTACGCCCATTGCGCAGAACTTATCAATTCTTTCTGTAATCAGTTTATCTGTATTTTTCTTACCCAGTTCTTTCAGATCTTTTAAGATCTGTTCTTTAAGGGTTACCCCCATCTGTTCCGGATCCTGGTGTGCACCACCCAATGGTTCTTTAACAATACCATCAATCAGCTTATTGCTGTACATATCGGAAGAAGTCAGCTTTAAGCATTCTGCTGCGCGCTCTTTGTAATCCCAGCTTCTCCAAAGGATAGATGAACAAGATTCAGGAGAGATGACCGAATACCAGGTATGCTCCAGCATATATACCCGGTCTCCAATCCCAATACCCAGGGCACCTCCAGATGCACCTTCACCTACAATAAAGCAAATGATCGGCACACGAAGCACAGACATCTCCAGCAGGTTTCTTGCAATAGCCTCCCCTTGTCCGCGCTCTTCAGCTTCAAGACCAGGATAAGCACCCATCGTATCAATAAAGGAAATTACTGGCTTGTTGAACTTTTCTGCAAGTTTCATCAGACGCAATGCTTTTCTGTATCCTTCAGGATTCGCCATTCCAAAATTACGGTATTGACGTTCCTTGGTGTTCTTTCCTTTCTGATGACCAATGATCATCACGGTTTGTCCGTTAATGGTCGCAAAGCCACCAATAATAGCTTTATCATCTTTAACGGTCCTGTCTCCGTGAAGTTCGATGAAATCATCACAGATCATTCCGATGTAGTCCAGCGTCTGAGGCCTTTCTGCATGACGGGACAATTGAACTTCCTGCCAGCCGGTCAGGTTGCGGTAAGTCGCTTCCCTGGTTTCCGCCAGCTTTCCTTCAAGTTCTGTTAAGGTAGCAGACATATCTACTTTGGTTTTATCAGCAACCTGTTTTACCTTCTCAATTTGCTGAAGCAGTTCAGCAATAGGTTTTTCAAAATCAAATGACGTTTTTATCTGTTCCATAAGTGGGCGGTAAAAATAGAGAAAAAAATCCTTAATTACTCAAAGCACTTTTACTAAAAATATGATACTCTCCGGGAGCGAGTGTTTTTGTATAAGTACTACTGCCGAAATTGACCGGACTGCTGTTGCCTGCTTCATACCAGTTTCCAGAAGTTCCCAGATCCACACTAGCCGCCTGGGCCACCACATCAAAGTTACCCACCACCACTACAGTATTGGTCGCATCTGTCAATTTAATATACTTTACAGCCCCAGATAAATTATAGCTGGCATTGGGCGAACTGAAAATACTGTTCTTCTTTTTCAGTCCAATGAATGCAGCATATGCATTATATAAAGCCTTGCGCTTTGGATCATCCGCATACTCCCAATGAATAGGCTTATTTCCCGTACGGCCATTGAAATCTATAGAAATATCATAGCCCAATTCTTCAAATTGCCAGATCATTTTTGGCCCCGGTACCGAGAACAAGAATGCCGCAGCCATTTCCTCCCTTTTTAAAGCCGTACCCAGATCCTGCACATTATAGCTCCCCGAAGCATTTCCATAGGCAATGTTTTTAAACATGGTGCGTTCCTCATCATGGCTTTCTATAAAGTTGACCAGGTTTTCTGACTTCGCAAAACCATGCTTTGCGAAAAAAGCCCAGGAAAAATCAGAGTTGCCCAACCAGCCCATTGTGGCTTCATTAACATTATAATTGAGGTTATTCCAGAGCATCATCCCCTCGCCTGCCAAAACGGTCTCTTCAGACGCATCAGCAAAGTGTTCCAGGATCACATAGAAATTGTTTGGATCTATACTTTTTATATAATTATTGTACTCTTTCCAAATCGCAATCCGGCTCGCATCATAAGCACTAAAGGAAGCATCATCTGTAGAGATTTTCTGCGTAAAACCTTTGGACAGATCAAACCTGAAACCATCAATTTTATACTCCTGCATCCAGAATTTCACCACATTTTTTACAAAAATTTTAGTTGCGGCTTTCTCATGATTAAAATCAAAGCCCACATTATAAGGATGAGTGGCATCAACATTGAACCAGGGGCTATTGGCCGCAGGTTTACCATTTTCAAAATACAGCTGTACCATTGGGGACTGCCCGAAAGAATGGTTCAAAACCATATCCAGAATTACGGCAATACCACGTCCATGGCATTCATCTATAAAATTCTGCAAGGCTGTTTTAGTACCGTAATACTTATCTGGTGCAAAATAGAACGAAGGGTTATAACCCCAGCTCAGGTTTCCCTCAAATTCATTCACCGGCATGAGTTCTATCGCATTGATACCCAGGGAAGCCAGGTAATCCAGTTTTTGCAAAGTAGAAGTATAATTATGATCTGCTGTAAAATCCCGCACCAGTAATTCATACACCACCAGGTTATCTTTTGCGGGCCGTGTAAAACCCGTTGTATTTTTCCAGGTATACACCGGCGGATTGCCCTGCATGACACTCACAATACCAGTTGTTTTACCTACCGGATACGCTCTTAAACCAGGATAGGTCTTACTGTCTATATAACTATCATTATCCGGATCCAATACCTTCTGGCAATAAGGATCTGCCACTTTTAAAGTTCCATCTACCAGGAACTGGTAGGCATATTCTGTATTAGGGTCTAGTCCGTCTATCTGTACCCACCAAGTATTGCCATCAGCGGTATTCTTCATGGCTGTGCCCTGCCAGTTGTTAAAATCACCAATCAAAGACACAGACTTTTTAAGCGGGGCATAAAGGGTTACAATCGCCGACTTGCCATTATTAATAAAAGCTACACCATCTTTTGCAGCCGAAGGAAGCCCGGTATCTACTGGTGTAACCGGATCTGTACCCGGGTTACTTTTTTTGCATGCCAAGGCCAATACCGATAAAATCAGTACCATAAACAAAGTTGTTTTCATCAGATTATAGTTTAGGTTTTTCTCTTACAAAAACATAACAGATCACAGCAGCAACAATCATCAGCACCCCACCTATTTGTACCGCCAAAAGACGATCATTGTGCAGTACCTCACGCATCAGCCAACCAAATCCCAGGGAAGCTATGATCTCCGGTAATACAATAAAGAAATTGAAGATCCCCATATAGATCCCAATCTTGTTTTTTGGCAGCGATCCGCTGAGCATAGCATAAGGCATAGACAAGATACTTGCCCAGGCAATACCAACACCAGTCATACACAAGTACAGCATATTTTTATCATGTACCCAGGCCACACTAATCAAACCCATCGCTCCACACAGGAGGCAAAGGGCATGTGTGGTTTTCCGTCCGAGTTTATCGGCGATTTTCGGCAAAACCAGGGCAAACAGGAAGGTAACCACACTATAATAAGCCAGTGTCAGGCTCCCAAAATCTGCACCATGCGCATAAACCGGGTCACTTGCATCTTTTCCGCCAAACACATTGACCGCAACCGCCGTGGTATAATAAAACCACATCAGAAACAAGCCTGGCCAGGTAAAGAACTGTACCAGCGACACAATCTGCATCCGCTTTGGCATATTTAATAAGGAATGCCAGATGTCTCTTGCACCAGCACCAAAGCCCTTGTTGCTTTCCAATACTTTCTCTTTATAATCTACGTCTGCAGGTGGATATTCCTTAGTGGTAAACACCGTATACAGTACTGAAGCAAGAAAAAAGAAAGCACCGATGTAAAAAGAGAACCTGACATTTTCAGGGATGCTGCCCTGTGCAGCGGTATTGGTGAGATGGAATAGGTTATTCATGAGCCAGGGCAATGCCGAAGCAATACTGCCGCCTAGCCCAATCATCATGCTCTGCATAATAAAACCTCTGTTCACCTGCGAATCTGGAAGTTTATCCGTTACAAAGGCGCGGAAAGGCTCCATGGCTACATTTCCTGCTACATCCAGGATCCAAAGCAATCCTGCAGCCATCCATAAGGCGCTGCTGTGTGGCATGAACACCAGGGCAATGGAACTGATAATTGCCCCTACCATAAAATAAGGACGTCTTCTTCCCCATCTGGGGTGCCAGGTCCTGTCACTTAAATAACCAATCACCGGCTGTACCAGCAGACCCGTTAGCGGTGCTGCAAGGAACAACAAAGGTACCTGATCCGGGTTAGCGCCCAGATTTTCGTAAATCCGCCCCATATTGGCCCGCTGCAAGTCCCAGCCAAACTGAATACCGAAGAATCCAATACTCATATTTACAATCTGTACCAGGCTCAGTTTTGGATTTTCGGTGATGGTTTTTATGTTCATTTCTATGGTTTAAAATTCTATAATCTGTGCAGATACCGGCCCCAATTTAACCTGGATCGAGTTTCCAGATACAGGCGCAACATTCTGGCCGCTGAGCAAGTCTGTTGCTGTTAAAACAGGCTTTTTATTCAATATATCCTGCGGGATATCAATACGCATTTCCAGACTTTGCGCTCTGTCAAAATTAACCAGGATCAGTAAACGCTGTTTATCGGTATACCGAATATACCCATACATTCTGTTATTTCCATTTCCGCTGAGCTGGACTTCGTAAAAACCTCCCTTGGATATGGCTTCTGAACCGGTACTGATCTGCATCAATTTCTGGTAAAACGCCCGCAGCTGTACCTGTTCTGCATTCAGTAAAGCGCCATCAAACGCCCCATGGTTCATCCACTTCTGGTGTTCCGGTACACCCCAGTAATCAAAAATCGTTGTCCGGTTATCATCTCCGCCAAAACCCTCTTTACCTTTTCCGGGTTCTCCAACCTCCTGCCCAAAATAGAGCATCACTGGTCCTCCGCTTAAAGTAGCAGAAACCACCATTGCAGGCAGGGCATATTCGGGTTGTCCGGCAAAACCTGCCGAAGCGATCCGTTCTTCATCATGGTTTTCCAGGAAACGAAGCATCCGGTTTTCGTAAGCCGCATCACCTAATTTACGTGCCGCCGGAATTGTAGAAACGTCGGCTGAAGACTCACTTCTGATCAGTTTCTTTAATCCATCATATAAGCCCACCTTATCATACAGGTAATCAAATTTTCCTTCATTAAAATAGGTCTCATAGGTTTTCGGATCATAAGCTTCCCCAATAAACACTATTTGAGGATAAGCTTTCTTTACCTCAGGGATCACCCATTTCCAGAAAGCTACAGGTACCATTTCAGCCATATCACAGCGGAAACCATCCACCCCTTTTGCCGCCCAATATAAGAGGATCGCCCTCATTTTTGTCCACACCGGTGGCAAGGGAGAAAAATAGGTTTTCATTCCATCCTGATAATCTACCCCGTAATTCAATTTCACGGTTTCATACCAGTCATCTGCCTTCGGCGATGCAGAAAACACATTGTTTCCCGTCGCTTTCGCAGGGTCTTCTTTAAACTTATGGTCCATCAAAGGAGTTAATGCGGTCGTTATGGTATCTGCCGAAGCCGGAACCACTAAAGGTTGCCCAGGAATATAGTAAAAATCATTGGCTGCACTAAAAGCTTTTCTAACATCATCGTAAGCACCAAAATCTATAGCTCCAGTTGGTTTAACATTAGAATGGTAGCGGCGCGCCACGTGATTAGGTACAAAATCAATGATCACCTTTAAGCCCTGCCGATGTGTCCGTTTCACCAAAGCATCAAATTCTATCATCCGGTTTTTAACGTCTCTGGCCAGATCAGGATCTACATCATAATAATCCCGAATGGCATAAGGCGAACCAGCACGGCCTTTCACGACATCCGCATCATCAGGCTGGATACCGAAAGCACTGTAATCCGTCAAACTGGCATGGGCAATCACCCCTGTATACCAAACGTAATTTACACCCAGTTCTTTGATTCCCGTTAAAGCTTTATCATTAATGTCATCAAATTTACCACTGCCGTTTTGCTCAATTGTTCCATAAGGAACATTGGCTGTACCCGCATTACCAAACAAACGCGGCAACAATTGATAGATGACTATTTTATTTTGCTCCATATGCACATTTCCGGGCTTGTCTGTTTTTTGTGCAAAGGAAGTCCTTGCTGTCCCAGACAAAACCAATATCACTATAATTAAGTTTTTAAGGATTACACGCATAATTCATACGTCATTGTTTTCTCTCCCTGCGGAATCTCATAGACCTGGTCAAACACCATGACTTCTATGGTTTTTGCTGTCGTATTGGTCATGCTGATCTTTCCGGCTTCGATATTCACTTTTAAGGTTGTTCCGCGGAAATTTACTGTAAATGCAAAAGATTTCCATTGCTTGGGCACAAAAGGGTGGAACCGAAGCTGATTGTCTCTTACTCGCATTCCTGCAAAACCTTCCACAATACTCATCCATGTACCTGCCATAGAAGTAATGTGTAACCCATCCTCCGTATCATTATTGTAATCGTCCAGATCCAGGCGTGCCGTACGCAGGTAAAACTCATAGGCTTTTTCCTCATCGTTTAACTTCGCCGCCAGAATACTGTGTACACATGGCGATAAAGAACTCTCATGCACGGTTCTGGATTCATAGAATTTAAAATTCCTGCGCAAAGTGTCCAGATCATAATTGTCTTCAAAGAAATACATACCTTGTAATACATCGGCCTGTTTAATAAAGACAGATCTGAGTATCCTGTCCCAGCTCCATTTCTGGTTCAACGGACGTTCTGTTGCAGGCAACTCGCTTACCAGGATCTGTTCTTTATCCATATAACCATCCTGCTGCAGGAAAACCTTTTCTTTTTCATCATATGGAAAATACATCTGATCGGCTACTTTCTTCCAGTCTGCAAATTCAGCTTCCCGCTGCAAACTGGTTTTAGCTATAATCCGCTGGTAATCTGCCGGCGAAATTGTTTCCACGATCTTTGCCGCTTCGATAGCATAATTTAAACACCATGCCGCCAGCGTATTCGTATACCAATTGTTATTGATGTTGTTTTCGTATTCATTTGGTCCGGTTACTCCAAGCATCACATACTTGTTCTTATCCGCACTCCAGTTTACCCTCTGCTTCCAGAAACGGGCAATGCCGATCAGTACTTCCAGTCCATATTCCTGCAGATAGGTCTCATCGCCGGTATGGCGCACATAGTTAAATATGGCAAATGCAATAGCCCCGTTCCTGTGGATCTCCTCAAAAGTGATCTCCCATTCGTTATGGCATTCCTCACCATTCATGGTTACCATTGGATACAAAGCCGCTCCATGGCTAAAGCCCAGCTTTTCTGCATTTTCAATGGCCTTGCCCAGATGTTTATATCTATAGACCAGGAGATTTTTAGCCACCTCTGCCGGTGCAGTAGAAAGATAAAAAGGAATACAATAGGCTTCTGTGTCCCAATAGGTGGAACCTCCGTATTTCTCTCCCGTAAAGCCTTTAGGCCCAATATTGAGTCTGGCATCTTTACCTGTATAAGTTTGGTTGAGCTGGAAAATATTGAACCGGATGGCCTGTTGAGCAGCCACATCACCTTCAATCAGAATATCGCTTTCTTCCCATTTTGCTGCCCATGCCGAAGCCTGATCGGCAAGCAACTGTTGGAAACCTTTTTGGGATGCCCTGGAAATCGCCTTTGCGCTCTCTGCCTGAAGGGCTTCTTTGGCATAGTTCATCGAAGACAGATTAGCCGCTATTTTATAGATGTCAACACAGTCCTGTGCCTTTACTTCAATACTCACCGTGTAACAAAGGTATTTATCATTCACTGCCTCTCCTGTTTTCAAGCGCAGTTGGGTGTTATTTTTCAAGACCGAAGTTTGTACGGCTGTACATACCTCGAAAGCTGTCTTTTTAGTACGCAGTGTTAAGAAAGAAGTATCACCTTCATATGTTCCATGCACCAGGTCCCAGAATTTCTCTTCATAATTGGAGTCCTGGTTTTTTACATCTCCATCTGTAAAAGAAATAATATTCAATATACCTTCAAAGTTCAAAGGAATGATCTGGTAATGCAAGGCCGCAATTTCATCGTCCGCAATACTACAAAAGCGTGTAGAGCGAATCTCCAGTTTTTTCCCGGTGGCCAGCTCGGCAGTAAAAGAGCGTTCCAGGTACCCCTCCTTCATGTTTAGCAAACGTTTAAAGCCGCTTACTTTACACAGGTTCAAGTCCAGAGTTTCTCCATCTATATTAACGTTTATTCCTATCCAGTTGGCAGCATTTAATACTTTTGCAAAATAGTCCGGATAACCATTTTTCCACCAGCCAACACGTGTTTTATCTGGATAATATACCCCTGCAACATAATTTCCTTGCAAAGTCTCGCCACTATACTGCTCTTCAAAATTGGCCCGCTGTCCCATACGGCCATTGCCAATGCTAAAAATGCTTTCTGATATCTTATTTAAATGAGGATCAAAACCTTCCTCTATGATGTTCCACTCTTCTGGCTTTATATAATTCTTCATCTTTATGCTTTATTTAAACCTGCTGAACAGGATCTTATCTTATTACTAAGGAAATAATTTCTTTCACACTGATCTGTGAAAGGTTTTTAACATACAGGTCTGCACCTTTGAGGTTCTCTTCCTCACCAACGCCTACAGATTTCATATGTCCAGCCAGGGCAGCATCTATACCTGCCTGTGCATCTTCAAAAACAATACAGTTTTCTGCAGGTACTCCGAGTAATTCTGCCCCCTTTATAAAAACTTCAGGATCAGGTTTAGATTTAGAAACCACATTTCCATCTACAATGGCATCAAAAAAATGAGTAAGCTGTGTTCTTTCCAGAATGGTTGAAGAGTTTTTACTCGCAGAGCCCAGTGCAATCTTAATCCCTTCGGCACGTAAATTTTCAAGCAGATCTATCGATCCCGGCAGTACCTCTGCTGCTGTCATTTTATTAATCATAGCAACATACCACTCGTTCTTTTGTGCAGCCAGTACTTCTTTTTCCTTTTCTGTTTTCTCTACACCTCCCCAGTCCAGGATCATATCCAGGGAACGCATCCGATTGACACCTTTCAGGTGTTCATTTTGTGCTTCTGTGAAATCAAAGCCAAGTGTATTGGCCAGCTGTTTCCAGGCTTTATAATGGTAAACCGCGGTGTCCACTAAGACACCATCGAGATCAAAAAGGCAAGCGATTTGTTTTTCAGGTAAATTGTTTTGCATTGCAGGGCTTTTATTGTAATTCCAGTACCAGAGATGATTTAGCAGGTATGGTTAAGGTTTGAATTGAACTGATGTTTTCTCCACTCACTATATTCAGGGCAGCATGAGCTCCCTTCATCCGCTCGCTGAACCTCGCGGTATTCAATTGTTTTGCTTTATCTTCTGTATTGATGATCACCATAACGGTTTTTGCTGATTGGTTCGGGTCGCTGTACCTGAAGTAAACGTAAATTCCATCCTCAGGTACATACTGCATCATCTTTCCTGTTTGCAATGCCTCACTGCCTTTTCGAAAATTGGCCAGTTTACTGAAGTAATTGAAAGCTTCGTTTTCTTTCTCCGTACGTCCCGCAGCCGTAAATTTATTCGTTTTATCCCCTTTCCAGCCACCTGGAAAATCAGATCGTACCAAGCCGTCCGGGTTTGAATAATTTTTCATCAGGATCTCGGTACCATAATACACTTGTGGTATGCCACGCATGGTAAAGATCAACGCTAACCCAGCTTTGTATTTATCGAAATCTTCATTTACCATAGAGTAAAAACGGCTCATATCATGGTTATCCATAAATACAACGTTCCGCGTTGGGTCCTGGTACAGGAAGTCCAGAGAAAGTGTGGCATACAAACGATAGATACCATCGGTCCAGCCGGATTTGCCATTTAAGGCTTCATAGACTGCATCCTTAACGACAGCATCTGTAATACCCGGCAAATGGGTATCGAAACCCCGGTTTACCGTGTTACCACCGGTAAAAAAGGCTTGGCTCGCTACAGAGTTCACCAATGTCTCTCCAAAAATAGACAGGTTAGGAAATTCTGCTTTTAACTTTTGTGCCCAGTCTGCCATGTATTCCGGATCATTATAAGGATAGGTATCCAGCCTTAAACCATCTATACCAGCGTACTCAATCCACCAGATGTGGTTCTGGTTTAAGTAATTCTGCACATAAGGGTTTCTCTGGTTTAAATCAGGCATAGAAGGTACAAACCAGCCATCCAGCATTTTTTTACGGTCGGCTTCAGAAGCATGGATATCCATTACCGGCTGATCGCGATAGCTGGTTTGCGTATAAACAGGCCACTGGTTTACCCAATCTTTCATCGGCATGTCCTTAAACAGATAATGACCTGTTCCGATGTGATTGTGTACAATATCTTTGATGACCTTTAATCCCTTTTCATGGGCTTTATCCACATAAGTTTTATACAACTCATTGCTGCCATAACGGGGGTCTATCTTGTAGTTATCTGTTGCTGCATAACCATGGTAAGAAGCATTGGCCATGTCATTTTCAATTTCCGGGGTCATCCAGATGGTGGTTACACCCAGGTTCTTTAAATAATCCAGGTGATCAATCACACCCTGGATATCTCCGCCATGGCGGTAATACATGGAATCCCGGTTAAGAGTGGTTTCCTGAAGTCCTTTCACCACATCATTTTTAGGATCACCATTGGCAAAACGGTCTGGCATCAAAAGGTAGATCAGGTCTTTACTGGTTACGCCCTGTATCCTTCCCGTGCTTTGATTTCTGTTCTTCAGTTCATAGATATATTGTTGTTTTTTCTTTCCATTTTGTACAAATACAATTGGAAACTTACCTGCTTTGGCTTCCGGGCTAATCTCCAGATCCAGGAACAGGTAGTTTGGATTTTCTACTTTATGTACTTCTGCCAGTTTAACACCGGGATAATTCAGCTGCACATCAAGTGAAGCAATCTGCTCTCCATGAACCAGCAGCTGAAGCTTAGGGTTGTTCATACCAACCCACCAGAACATCGGTTCTATACGCTCCAGCTTCTGGGCATGGGCC
>NZ_QAIL01000358.1 GCF_003061025.1 Pedobacter sp. HMWF019
ATACAAATATATAAATCACTACTAATTTAGTAGTCTTATTTTTTTGTAAGATTTCTTTGATAAAACTCCACCACTAAATCAATTTCTTATTGTCCGCTAAACACTTTCAACATTTTATTTAAGGCTCCTTCCGAATGCATACGTTCACCATTTTCTAGTGATTGCTTTGTTGCTGCAGATGCTCTTTTGCGCATACTTGCTTCATATGAGGAAATGGCTTCCTGTAAAGATTTGTATTGGTCAGACGTTAAACATTCGGTCAATTCCAAGGCATCAAACATAGATGTGTTTGCCCCTTCTCCCGCAAAGGGAGGCATAACATGCGCGGCATCACCAAGTAACGTTAAATTGGACAAAGATTCCCAGACTTGATCTAAAGGCATGTAATAAATTGGACGCGGAACAACGGGCGTTGTCGAATTTTCAACCAATTCGTACCAAATATTGCTCCATTCCGCATATTCTTCTTTGAACCATGTCAATACTTGTGTTTTATCAGAAAAGTCCAAACCACTGTTTTCTATCCAATCTTCTTCTGGTTTAAAGCTTGCATAAAAACCTAAACCGCCAGTACCCTTTTGGCCTCCCAACAAGCACTTTCCTTGCCCAAATGCCATTATTTTCCCGCCATTTAACAATGCATAAATATGAGGGATTACTTTCGCTGCATCGTCAACATTGACCTCAACCATGGTAACACCTGAATAAAGAGCTTTGATCTTGGTAACGTACGGGCGGATTTTAGAATTGGCACCATCAGCAGCAATAACAACATCTGCGTAAACAGATAAACCCTTTTTAAAATGTAACAGCCAACCCTCATCTTGCCTTTCCATAGAAACAAAATGACTGTCCCAAACAACCGTTCCAGGTTCTAAAGACTCTAAAAATATTTTCCTTAACACACCTCGGTCTATTTCGGGACGGGCATGTCCATTGCTGGGATTTTTACCGGGTTTGGTTTCATGGTCACTAAAAATGATTTCCGCGTGCTCATTTACAATGATCTTTTTATCTGCGCCCAGACGAATATTTTTTTTAAACTCATCTAATAAATTTGCTTTGCATAAAGCTGCATATCCGGATTCTTCATGCATATCAAGTGGGGAACCCTGCACTCGGGCATCTTTATTTAGATCTCTTTCATACACTTTAACATTTGCACCTTTAAGTTGTAAAAGTCTTGCTAAGGTTAATCCACCCGGACCACCACCTACAACGGCAATTTTTTTGTCTTTCAGTAACATGACGTTTTATTGTTTAATTACGATCAAAATTAATGAGTATCTTAGAGATAAAATAACTGCATCAGCCACAAAAACAGTCGTAAAAGACCATTTATGAAAGCAGAAAAACAGCATACGGAACCGAATATATTAAAAACGATTGCCCATTTATTAGGAACAGAGATAAAAAACAGAAGGCTCGAAATCCCTGAAAAATATGGTAAAGGTTATTGTAACGGATTTATTTTTAGTGAAAACATCCGAATGCTCATTCTCAATTACGAGCTTAACGAGGATTTAATTGTTAAAAATCCCGATATCAATGCTCCTGGAACAATGATCCTGTTTAAATTTCAACATATTTTCCCAAAAACAAACCTCACATTACCAGAAAATCGATTGAGGCCAATACCTTCAGTTTTAATTACAACCAGTACTATGAATACTGACCTTGTTATTCCCATCGATACTAATGCTGCGTCTATTAATATTGAAGTAGACGCAAATTATTTGAAGGGACTATTTGATTTATCAGAAAAATCACCTGTTTTGCAAGGCCTTCTACAGAACACACAGCCCCTGTTATTTGAACAAATCATCTATCCTTCTTTACAGAAAATTGTAAATGAAATTGTCTCTGAACCAGTCGATGCAACCTTTGAACTATTTTTTTTGAGAGTAAAAGCAGAAGAACTGATTTGCAAACTTTTAATTGAATTGGAAAAACGCAGTGAAAAACATCTTTATGATTTAAATATCCACGACATACAAATCATTTACAAAGTGAAAGAACAAATGCTCCAGCATCTGGAAACGCCACCAGTTATAAAAGAGCTGGCGGAGTTTGCCACTATGAGTCCATCTAAACTGAAACGATTATTCAAACAAGTATTCGGCAACAGCATTTTCAACTATTATCAGGAATTCAGGATGAAAGAAGCCGCTCTTTTGTTGAAGGAGGAAAAGTTATCTGTTTCAGATGTGGGTTATCAAATGGGGTTTACCAATTTAAGCCATTTTTCAAGAGTCTTTAAGGAACATATTGGCATGAAGCCCAAACAATATAGCCAATCGTAAAGCTACCCACAAAGAAGGGTTACTAAACTTTCTTTCGGGTATTAATTACAGACGCCAACAAAACGAAGTATGTCATTAAATATCAAACCGTTAACCACTTTTCCCTTTCTTGTTTGCTTATCTCTGCTACTTTTAAATGACCTTTATCTCAAAATAATTTTACACAACTCACTAACTGGTAAGCTCTCAGACGTTTGTGGATTGTTTATATTCCCTATATTTTGGTCCGTCCTGTTTCCAAAACAAAAATTCGTAGTCTATCTGTCAAGCTGCTTATTTTTTATTTACTGGAAAAGCAGCTATTCCGAACCGTTCATCAACCTGTTTAGTCATTATATTTTTCCTATCCAAAGAACAACAGACCTTACAGATCTCTTCGCTCTTTTAGTCTTGCCATTAAGCTGGTATCTCCATGCCATTCCTCAAAAAAAAACCTATTTAAATGCACCTCTTGCCGGATTGCTTACACTTTTTTCATTCTGTGCCACATCTGTACCAAGGCATCTGCTGCGTTTCGAACAACCACAATATGTACTTTTTAACTCAACGGACCATTTAATTGACAGCAACTTCGTAGACCAGGGTTTTAAGTTTTATCCATTTGATCACCTGCTTGCCGTTGAGGTAGATTATATAGAACTGAATGGAGAACCTGTAAAAGATGATGATTTTAACAAGAACCTATTTTTGAAGGATTTGGACCAAACAGTTTTAAAAGAGCTGCCAGGCCAATCTAAAATTATCCCACCCGATCAAATCAACAAACTAAAAATTCATACCAATAAATACGAAGATAATGTAGCATTCAAAGGAAGCCGTTTGCATGGTAAATTTTCAAGAAAAGATAAGGGTCAAATCCTGATTGATGGTCAATTCAAAGATGGCATAGCAGATTCTGTATGGACTTTTACTGATCCATCTCTAAATACCTCCATCAAAAGGACTTTCAAAAATGGTGAAACCACTCTTATCGAAGACTTTAAATTTTCGAAATTAGCATCTTCTAAAAGTATAAATACCAGACAGCAAACCAGAATATTTAAAAGTCTTCAACTAGTACTCCTACTCTTGTTTTGCACTGCAATAATAATACAACTGAGAAAAAACTATAAAACGAGCGCTCCTCTTTCGTCAGATATTAAAATCTTATATAAGTCCTTACTATCTATTTCATTGCCCTTTTTAACATGGCTGATACAATTGATCATTTGTGCAGTAATCCCCGACTACTATTCCGACTTTTTTGAAGAAATCTCTTACCTCCTTTTAATCTATGCAATAGGCACACCTGTTTTTATTGTTATTCTGTTCGGGGTTAAGCCCAGAAAGCGCACCGATGTTTTGTGGTATTGCTTACTATTTAGCTTATTATTTGTGCTTTGGCGTGAAACAATTACCCTGAGCTTATTACTGGAGAATTAGGACAACTATGTTCACGAACAAAACTTTCTATTTCTGAACCGAGATCAATAGCATCATTGGTCTGCGGAGTTCTTCTTTCATTTCCGGAACTTCCTTCAACATTGTCTCACTCGGTACTGGTTCTTTAATTTCCATAACTTTGAATCCCTCTTTTAAAAGCACATTCAAGTAAGTGGAGAGTGTTCTATGATATTTTAGCACCTTTTCTCCCAAGAATTCAGTCTGTCTTTTTCCTTCATTAAAATAATCATCCACAGGCCAGTAAAGTTTTTCACCAGCTTCATTATAGGCCCAGTCCTGCTTTCCTTCTGCAGTAAAAATCGGATGTTCCACAGAGAACACCAGGTAACCTCCTGGTTTAAGGAATTGATAAATATTTTGAATAAGTTTTTCAAACGACTGTATATAATGAAAGGTCAGCGAACTAAATACAACGTCAAATGTATCCGGTGGATAAACAACATCTTCAAGCGCTACATTATCGTATTTAATTCCATCCAGGCTATTAATTTGCTTTGCCTTTTCAAGCATCTTTTCAGAAATATCTAGTCCTATCACAGATTTTGCTCCATTTTCAATCGCATATTTACAATGCCACCCAAATCCACATCCCAAATCAAGCACATCCTTTCCATTAAGATCAGGAAGCATTGTTTTCAAAACGTACCACTCTCCTGCACCTTCAAGGCCCTTTTGCGAACGGTTCATCTTTCCATACTGCTCAAAAAAGGCCGGATCATCATATTTATTCTCTTTCATTAGGTTATATTTAACATCTGTTCCTCAAAAATAAGTTACTTTAAAACAAAAATACTCATTACTCCTTTGTGATCACTAGGCCAGGTTCCAGAAGGCGGAATAAAAATATCCGAACTAGTTTCTTCCACCCGTTCATTTTTTACAATAGATATTGACGGACCAACCACATAACTATTTTCAAGTTTCAGCTGTTTATTTGGATAGTAGTAAATAAAATCGATCCTTTCCCTTTCATCTGCGTCAGGAGCCCAGGCCAGTTTTTTAACAGCAACATCCTTATTACTTGCAGGAAAAGTAAATCCTGGATATTTTAAAGGATTTGGATACTTTATCCGATAACTATCTTTAAACCCATTTTTATAAAGCGCCAGTGAATTCTGCCAGGGTATAATCAGTCCGTTATGATCAAATTTATCTTTGGTAGCCGCTGTCCAGTCCAGATGAGAAGCTTCATTGAAATCACCCCCCAAAAATATCAGCCGGCCTTTCTCAATGTCCTTCTTCGCTTCTTCAATAAAAGATCGGATGGCTTCATCTCGAGACGAAGTCAGATTATCTGCCAGGATGGTCTGGATGTCCGTAACAGGTTTATCCAATTTCTCCCAGGTACTTCCACTATAACCACGGGGAAGATAAACCGCATAATTCAGATAATCAAGGTGGGCTGAATATACAGCAATCTCCTTTTCCTTAATTTTTGTTACCAATTTATAGATTTCTCCCTTGCCTCCAAATACCAGTGAACTGTCCGTTATCGGATAAGCAGATAATATTCCTGCGCCATTGCTGTAAAAAGAATAATACGTTTTCCCTTTAAGCTTTAAATCATTAATAAGCCGGCTGGTAAAATTGGTATTTTTATAATTCCGAACCTCACTTAAAGTAACCAGATCGGGTTCCAAAGCGCTTATTTCATCAACAATACCATTATAACCGCCTGTTAACTGTGTGCCTTCCTGCCAGATATTCAGTTGAAGAACTTTTATTTTTTTATCCTGACCAAAAGAAGGATTCAATAATCCCGAAAGGATAATCACTAAAAAACTGATTTTTATAGATTTGATCATATTAAACTAAATTAAAAACTTAATAAACCGCGGCCTGTTCTACCCAGACACCCGGTATTTTTAGAGCGTATTATAA
>NZ_QAIL01000359.1:0-3397 GCF_003061025.1 Pedobacter sp. HMWF019
GTTGAGGCAGATGTAGAAAAGTTTTATAACGCAGGTAACGGTGCTGCTGGTACCAGAGTGCGTAAAGCAATGCAAGACTTAAAAGTACTTGCTCAAGAAATTCGTACTGAAGTAACTGAGAAAAAAAATACAACTAAGTAAGATCTTCAAGAATTCAAAAAAAAGGTCCGCAGTAGTGGACCTTTTTTTGTGGATTTAATTTTTATTAACCCAAACCTAAAGAATAAGCCATTCTGAAATGGAGCCCACTGAAGAAAAGCAGTACCGGAAGATCATTCACATAGACATGGATGCCTTTTATGCCTCTGTAGAGCAAAGAGACCATCCAGAATATCGTGGAAAAGCAATTGCTGTTGGTGGCTCACCTGAAGGCAGGGGAGGTGTAGTGGCTACGGCCAGTTATGAGGCCCGTAAATATGGCGTGCATTCTGCCATGCCTTCAAAAAAGGCGCAGCAACTCTGTCCGCACCTGATCTTTGTTCGACCGAGGTTTCCGGCTTACAAAGAAGTTTCTATCCATATCCGAGAAATTTTTAGCCGTTTTACGGATGAGATACAACCGCTTTCCCTGGATGAAGCCTATCTGGATGTTACAGACGATAAACTTGGTATAGGATCAGCTATAGAAATTGCCAGGCAGATCAAGCAAATGATCAGTGATGAACTGCAGCTCACTGCATCTGCTGGTGTATCCATCAATAAATTTGTCGCTAAGATTGCCTCAGATATGAATAAACCCGATGGATTAACCTTTATCGGCCCTTCTAAAATAGAACGTTTCATGGAAAAGCTACCTGTAGAAAAGTTTCATGGAGTAGGCAAAGTAACCGCCGAAAAAATGAAAATGCGTGGCCTCCATACTGGCGGAGATCTTAAAAAACTCAGTGAACTGGAGCTGGTTAACCTCTTTGGGAAATCAGGCCATTTCTTCTATAAGATCGTAAGGGGTATAGACCACAGAAAAGTGGAAGCCAACCAGGAAACCAAATCTGTTGGTGCAGAAGATACTTTTCCGGAAGATTTGATTACTGTTCCCGAAATGGCTGCTGAACTCGAGAAAATCTCGCGGATTGTTTCAGACCGTGTAAAAAGAAACCAGCTAAAAGGAAGAACCGTGACAGTTAAGATCAAATTCAGCGATTTTAAGACCATTACCCGCAGTAAATCTTATCCCACTGCCGTCGCAGAACAGGAACTCATCCTGGCCGCTGCTATGGCCCTTTTAGAATCCGTAGATTTCACCAGCCGACCCGTTCGCTTATTGGGCATTACTGTCTCCAATTTTGGAGAAGATGTGTTGCAATTTGAAAAAAACGGCTATCAGGGCAGATTATTTCCCTGATGCCTTATTTCTTTCTTAATTACTTCAGCGAAACTGAACGACCCTGTCTTCCGGAAGAATTAAATAGTGCAAATTTCAAAACACCTTTAACCGGTACCGGTTGCTGATAAACAGGGCTGGAAGCACTCGGTTCAGTCCCATTAGTTGTATAACGTATCAGCAGCCCAGGGTAGGAAGTATTCGCCATTGCATAACCATTTTCTTTCACCACGCCAGGCGTCGGTATCCGGTATAAAAAACCGCCACTATAGAAGTTTAGGCGCGGAAGCTCACGCTTGCCCAGCACATGGGCAAAAGCCGACCAGGCCTCCTGGTACATTTGTTTGCTTTTAAGCGTATCCTTTTCTGTGGCCCAGGAAGGATCCTTTGCCCAGGCCCGCTCCGCTAGCCCCAGAAGTTTAGGGAGCAGCATGTATTCCAATCTTTCCGGACTTTTTATCGTTTCACTCCAAAGTGGGGCCTGTATACCAATAATGTTAGCTTTTCCAAAATCCGTTAGGCGTTCCTTAGGTGCAAAAATAGCTGGATTTACCGGATGCCCATTAACATCCTCCCTCGAAGACTTGTAATAATCATAAGGGATAAAATAAAAGGGCTTATCTGTATCCACATAGCCTCCCCAGTACTGCCCGGGTTCTTCAAAATCTGTAGTAGCCGCCAAATCAAAATACAGATGCGTTACACAGGTCAGCGTAACCTTGTAGCCCGCATTGGCCATTTTATAAGGCAGATCCTCATTGCCATCCACATTGTTCCAAACCTCGGTATGGAAGTTGTCGTTTACAAAGGTACTGTTGAGGATCATCTTATGTTGTCCGTCCAGCTGCGTTTTCCTCAAGCCGATCTCCTCCCAGCCAGTGAGGTAAAGTCCGCGGGTTTTAAGCAGAGCGTTTACCTTTGTGAAATAATAATACCAAAGATCATCCGGTCCTTTTACCGTGGAATCCTCTTTCATCAGTTCTGCTACCGCCGGAGAACGCCCCCATACACCAGCCGGAACCTCATCTCCTCCAAAGTGTACCGTGCTCAGGTTTAAACCAGCCTCTTTATACATGGATGCGATCTCGTCTACAACTTTTCTCATAAAATGATAAACAGATGGAAGAGCAGGGTTAAGTACGTTGTCATTCCAGCCCTGTACGGAGCGGTAAACCGACTGGTCTTTCCTGTCGCGCAGCAAGTATTCTTCGGCCTCGGCCTTTTGACCCAGTTTCATTAGCCTATCATATCTGGCATCCATGGATTTGATGGCTGCACGGGCATGGCCAGGTGTTTCAATCTCTGGGATTACCCGGATGTGTCGCCGGGTGGCATATTTCAGAATCTCTATGAAATCGGCTTTTGTATAGAACCCGCTGCCTGAATTTGCACCTGTAAAAGGGCCCGAACCATAAGATGGCAAAATGTTTTGCTTATCATCCATCGTATGTCCGCGTTGTGAACCTACTTTCGTGAGCTCCGGCAAGGCAGGGATTTCGAGTCTCCAGCCCTCATCATCATTTAAATGGAAATGAAGTACATTGAGTTTATACAAAGCCATCGCATCGAGTACCTTCAGTACCTCCGCCTTAGATTGGAAATTTCGGGCCACTTCGAGCATAAATCCACGAAATTTAAAGCGTGGGGCGTCTTCTACCTCAGCACAAAGAACTTTTGCAGATTTTAACTGGCCAGACCATAAGGCCGAAGGCATCATGGTTTTTAAGGACTGGACTGCATAAAATGCACCAGCAGGATCTGACGCGCGAATTAAGATCTGCTGCGGGCTGACACTCAATTTATAAGCTTCCGTGCCCAGACCATTTTCTTTTTTAAATATGATGGCCGGCCCGGCAGTAGTTTGATTTAATGAAACAGTTTTTCCGAAAAGCCCGGAAAGCTCTTCTGCAAATAACTGTGCTTCCTGAAGAAAATCTGCATCTGCGGATAGTTTAACCTGAGCACTAAGGTTAAATGTTCCGGTTTGTGTTTGATAAAGGACAGGACTGGGAAATATCGGCGGGATTTGTTCATCTGTAAGTGGTTTGATCAATTGATTCTGACGATATATTTTAG
>NZ_QAIL01000359.1:3407-23593 GCF_003061025.1 Pedobacter sp. HMWF019
CCTGATCTCTGTTGAGGAGAGAAATAGCCTTAAATTTTTTAAATGGATAACCTTTTTCTGGATGCTGGTCCCAGACCAGGTAAAAGCCGGAAGGAAAATCGGAGCGGTTCTTAGCCTCTTCTGCCAGTATCTGGATCTTTTTACTGCTACCCGGTCCTAAAGAAAGGTTACCGGACTTGGGGAACAAACGAAACAGGTCGCCATTGACCTGCTGGATCTGTACAGCAGCTGTATCTGTATCGGCTACCGTTAACCTCCCGGAATTAAAATAGATGCTCCATCCACCAGCAGGAAGACTCTCTTTTCCTTCATTGATTAGTGTCAGGCTGGAAAGGGCCAGGCCAGTGTTCTTGTATTTATTACGCAGCAATTCCCATTTCAATTGAACATCGGCAGGATTCAGCTGCTTCTTTGTTTGAGCAAAGGACATAAGAAAGGTGTTTAACAGCAAAACTGTTATTAAAAGATGTTTCATAACCTTTAATGTTAAGGAAGTAAATTCTGTTTAATTCCGGGTTTAAACCCTTACATATATTTTACGTTTATCTAAAATGTAACCCACCAGCCAGCAAACCAGCATAAAACAGAGGGCAAATAAAAGAGAACCTACCGGTCCCGGCGCAATAACCTGGAAAAATGATTCGTTGATCCATTTATAGAAATGCAGTTTCGGAAAAATAAGATCTATAACAGTCAGCAATACCTCTGAAACCAGGTAAATGAATAGTGGGTTCTTGCCAAAAACGGTAAAGAACTTCGTCCATTTATTCCAGGACAAGACCTCTATAATATAGATCAATGCACCAATGAGGATCAGGTCAAGGCCGCAGGTGACCAGCACAAAAGAGCTGGTCCATAGCTTTTTGTTAATCGGAAATATAGCATTCCAGCAGATGGAGACCAGTACAAGCAAAGCTCCGGTTAACAGGAGCTTTGCTATGGTTTCATATCCCTTACCTTTCTTTTGTATAAAAACCCCGGTCAGGTAACCAATGATCACATTAACACAGGAAGGAATCGTACTTAATATCCCTTCCGGGTCAAATGCCACACCTTCGCCATGATAAAGGTGATGTTCTCCCAGAACCGCTGTATCCAGGTATTGTCCGGCATTGCCCAACATACTGAAAGGATCTGAAGGGTCTCCGTAAACCAGCAGCACGATCCAGTAACCCAGAAGCATGATCACACTAGTGATGATCACCGTACGGGTGGAGAGAAAACGCACCATCAGGGAGGCAATACAGTAACACAGTGCTATTCTTTGCAGCACACCCAGGATACGGGTATGGCTGAAAGGAGAGAAAACCATGTGCCCTGCTTTATCATAACTGAAAAAGGGGAACCAGTAGAGCAGAAAACCCAGGAGGAAAATAACACAGGTCCGTTTAAATATTTTGAGCAGCACATCGCTGGTCTGCATTTCGGCAAATTTCTTCATGGTAAAACTCATGGCATTTCCAACCGCAAACAAAAAAGAAGGAAAGACCAGGTCGGTAGGAGTAAAGCCATGCCAGCTGGCATGCTCCAGGATACCAAATGGGGTAGCTCCCCGGCCCGGAGTATTGACAATGATCATAAAGCAAACGGTCATTCCCCGGAATACATCCAGGGAAAGAAATCGTTGTGGAGATGGGTTCATGTGATGTTTTTGATTTTAATCCTGGTAAATTAATTGTAGCCTGGGTTTTGTTTTAAAACTGGAGCACCTCCTGCCTGACTGAGGTCGATCTGCCGCTGTGGAATAGGATAATAGCTATTCCTTGCTGCATTAAACTTGCCTCTGCTCACATCTTGTGTCAATTTTCCCTGATAACTAAAGTAAGCATTTAATTCCTGATCTGCTATGCCCCACCTTACCAAATCAAAAAAGCGATGACCTTCCATAGCCAGTTCTATTTTACGCTCATAATAGATGGCACTCAAGGAATAGTTTTTTCCTTTCGAAGCAAAATCCCCGGCAGGATAAGCACCTACTTTATAATTGGCCGCTGGTTCGTCCGAAAAGCCTTTTAAAGGATTGTCGTCATCTATGTATTTGTAAACCCAGCTTTTTGGGTTTGCAGCCCTTGCTCTAACCAAATTAACATATTCCTGTGCCTTGTCCGGGCTGCCCACCTGTGCCTCACATTCTGCTGCCATGAGCAAGACATCAGCAAAGCGGATCACCAGATAATTGATGGAAGAACCCGGTGCCCAGGTACTAAAATCACCATCAGTGGCCTGGGTAGCCTGCCAGAAAATATTCTTTTTCGGACCGTAAGGACCACCATACAGCTGGCTTCTGATCCAGGGTTTACCAGGGTAATTGCCCCAGTCCAGGTAAGGAACACCGCGTCTTCCGGCGGTCCAGTCCAGGCGTGGGTCAATGGTGCCCTGATCCGGATCAAAATTTTGGTCACCGCTAATATTCATGTCATTTTTGATCGGATGACTATTGTAATCGGTCAAATATGGCAATCCGGTGGTTTCATTGGTACGGAAATGGTTAACCAGGTCGATAGAGGGCTGGAAGAAACCACAACATCCAAATGGACTCTCACCGTATGGAAAATTGAGCATATCTCCGTTGTTTCCTTTAGAAGGACCATTTGGATCCGCATTTGCAGCCATCTGTATGGCAAAAACAACTTCAGGGTTGTCTTCTTTACTTGGCGTAAAATTATCTGCGAAAGCTTCATTTAAAGCATATTTTTTTCCGCTTGTGGTTGTACCTTGCGGAATCACCACATCAAAAATAGCCTTGGCCTGCGCATACTTATGCTGATAAAGATAGGCTTTAGCCAGATAAGCACCTGCCGCCCATTTATTGGCCCGGCCTATTTCGGATTGTGTCCCCGGAAGGTTTTCATAAGCGAACTTCAGGTCGGCCTCTATTTTTGGCCAGATGTCCGTATTGTTGGGCTGGTTGAAATCAGTAGTGGTTTCATCGGTGTAAGGCACCATGTTCCACATTTTTTTAAGTTCGAAATAAAAATGTGCACGCAGAAAACGAGCCTGTCCTTCAATATTACTATGGTCTGCAGCCTGGATATCCGTAGCACGGCCCAGAAATTTCAATACGTTGTTGGTTCTGAAAACCCCTTCGTAGAGTGCTTTCCATTTGCCATTATAGAAGGCATTGGTTCCGTCTGAGTAGAAGTTGGCAATCGGGTCAATGGCAGGCTGATCACTACCGTCACTACCTTTGGAGGCATCACCACCGGCAATGGCTCCAAAGACCCAATTACTTGGGGAGGCTTGCCAGGCATCTGTTCCGCCAAAGCCCTGGTCTCCGCCCTGCATGCCATATAAACCGGCATAAGCACCAACCAGAAGTCCGTTCACCCCATTTTTGTTTGCTATGATGGTTTCTGATAAAGAACCCAAAGGTGGCTGTTCCAATGCTTTTTTACAAGACCAGAAGGACCCGGTCAGCAACAGGATTGGGAAGAGTATATAGCTTAATCTTTTCATTTTGTCTAAACCGTTAATGATTAAAAATGTAAATTAACACCTAGTAAAAAGGTACGCTGGCTTGGGTAGGAGCCATCGTCTATACCATAGGCGGTTTGCGCGCCAGATTTGGAGTCATTTTCGCTGGAGGTACCGATCTCTGGATCAACCCCTGAATACTTGGTAATGGTAAACAGGTTGGCGCCTGAGGCATAGACCCTCAGTTTTTTGATACCCACCTTTTGCAACATTCCCGTTGGGAAGGTATAGCCGATCTGTACGTTTTTTAACCGCAAATAAGACCCATTCTCTACAAAATAAGAATTGGGTACACTGTTGGTGCTAAAAGACTGAGTAGTTTCCTGTATAGGAGCACGGGCGTTATGGTTGCTTGGTGTCCAGGAATCATATAAGGCTGTATAGCTTTTTGCGCCATTAAAAGAAGGCATGAAATCTGTCCACCACCTGACCTGGTTCCAAATGGAATTTCCCTGAGTTCCATAGAAGAAAGCACTGAAATCGAAGTTCTTGTAAGTAGCCCCAATATTTAATCCATAACTGAAATCCGGATTCGCATTGCCGAGAAAGGTCCGGTCGTCGGGTGTTACATAACCATCTCCAGTAACATCAGCATATTTAAAACGGCCAACGCCCATATCTGTTTGATATACCGCTTCAGGATTTTTGGTGGCTTTCTGTGCAGCCAGATTGGCTGCATCAATTTCAGCCTGAGAGTTCCAGAAGCCATCTACTTTGTAACCAAAGAACTGGCTAATGGAATGACCTACTGCATTTCTGATAATGCTGCTGCCGTCAAAGCGCCTTCCGTCAATGTCGTAGTATTTAGCACCGTCTGAGATCTTGATGATGGTGTTCTTATAGGTGGTCAGTGTTGCGGTCACATTTAATTTAAGGTCGCTCGTGATGTTTTTATGGCCAGTTACTGCAATATCAAAACCAGTATTTTTCATTTGAGCAATATTGATGAAGGGAGGCCTGGCAGAACTTCCGCCTGTAGCAATTACCTCAGGGTTGTAGAGCAGATCTTTAATGTCTTTACGGTAATAGTCTGCAGAGATTTCCAGCTCACCTGCCCAAAGGGTAGCATCAAAACCGATATTGGAGTTGATATCCTTTTCCCATTTCGCACCAGGATTGCCGGTCTGATCCTGATAAAAGCCAGAAACCAGGTTATTGCCACCACCCAAGGCATAATAAGACTGGCCTATAGAGCTGCCAAAGGTGGTATAGGAATTCCCTCCGGATACATTCAACTGGTTACCCATGATGCCCCAACCACCCCTGATTTTTAGGTCGGTCAGCCATTTTACATCACTGAGGAAACGCTCTTTTGAAAGCCTCCAGCCAGCACTTACTGAAGGAAACCAGCCATATACATTCTGGAGAAATTTAGAAGAACCGTCTCTGCGGATGGTAGCCCCAAACAAGTATTTGTCGTTAAAAGTGTAGTCTGCCCGGCCAATGAGAGAGAACAGGGCATCCGCTTCACGGTAACTGTTAGCGTCTTTTGGTCCGCTTCCGGTAGAAAGTGTGGTGTAATCGGGGTCAAAGGAGAAATAGCCTTTGTTGCTACCACTCATATTGTTGTACCTGTTTTTATAATATTCGGTTCCGACCAGTACTTTTAAGGTATGCTTGTCAAATACTTTATTGTAGGCCAGTGTATTGGTCCAGGTGTAATTCAATCCGGAATAAGATACCTCAGCATAGCTGTTGGTGGTATTGTTTTCTGCATTCTCATATTGAGGATAAGTGAATGTTCTGGATATTCCCGAATAAGATTCACCTCCTAAACTTGTTCTCAGGGTAAAATCATTGAAAAGGTCCACCTCCGCAAATACATTTCCGAAAAGCCTGTTGTCTGAAGAGTGGTTGTTGTCGTTTCTCCGGAGCATGGCCACCGGGTTAAAGGCATCACCGAGCTGGCCACCATAACCACCGGCAAAATTACCCATAATGTCGTAAACTGGTATGATGGGTTGTTCGCGAAATGCATGTCCTATTGCATTGTCTCCGCTAAGTCCTCCAATTTTTGGGTTATTGGTGATGGAATAAGAGAGATTTTCCCCAATTCTGATGTGCTTACTGATGTTATACTGTGCATTGGCCCTTACTGTATATCTTTTCAGATAGGTTTCCAGCAAGGTTCCTTTCTGGTCAAAATAATTGGCCGAAAAGAGATAGCTTCCCTGCTCTGTACCATTGCTTACAGATAAGTTCTGGCTGTGAATAGGCGCAGGCTGAAAGATCTCATTGTTCCAGTTGGTGCCGGTTTTATTGGCCGGATTGATGCGGTAAAAAGAATTGTATTCATCCTGGCTGGTAAAAAAGGGCTTTACATAATATTTAGAGGGGTCAACGGAAGGATCGCCTGATTTAGCCTGGAATGGGTAAATGTAGTCTGGTACAGTATAAGGATAATTTTTCCCATAAACTTCATTGACCGTAGTATCGTTAGAATTTTGTTTTGCAGTTTGCAGGAGGGTAGCCATTTCCTGCGGATTTAAAATGTGCCATACATTTCCTTTTTTAGGCCGTTGGGTACCATAGTAAGCATCATAGTTTACCTGCACACCATTCTTCCCCTTCTTTGTGGTAATCACAATCACGCCATTAGAAGCTCTGGAGCCATAAATTGAAGCCGAACCAGCATCTTTCAGTACCTGTAGGTTTTCCACGTCATTAGGGTTCAGGTCTGAAATGTTTTGTGTAGGCACACCGTCCACTACATATAAGGGATTGTTGTTGCCAAAAGTATTGATCCCCCTTATCCTCACCTGCGGTTCATCTCCCGGCTGGCCTGATCCCAGTACGGTTACCCCAGAGGCCTGTCCCTGGAGCAGGTTGTTTACCGAAGGTGTAGGTTGTTTGATCATATCTGAAACATTTACCACCGAAACGGCACCAGTTAAATCTTTCTTTAGTTGGGTAGAATAACCAACAACCACCACTTCTCCAAGTGCCTGGGCAGACTCCTCCAGTTGTACATTTAAGGTCTTCTGGCCACTCACCGCCACTTCTTTGGTAATGTAGCCAATATAGGTAAAGACCAATACAGCTTCTCCTGATGGAATACTGATACTGTAGTTTCCGTTCACATCTGTCATCGCACCAATGGCGGTTCCTTTTACTTTGACACTGACGCCAGGTATTGGTTCACCTTTAAGTGTACTAACTTTACCTTTAACGCTATTCTGTTCCAGTTCAGTCAGTACAGGCTGCCAGCTGGCTTTGTCCATATGCTCTTTATCGTAGAGCAGGATGGTATTGTCTACTACCCGGTAAAAGATCTTTAAGGGCAACAGGGTTTCATCCAGCACATCGCCCAGCCGTCTTTTTACCGCGTTTACCGAGGTTTGACGATCTGCCTTGATCATGGATGCACTATATACAAAATTGACATTGATTTCTGCCTGTATCTTATTGAGCAGTTGTTTGATATTTCCCTGGCTGATATTTATAGAAATCTCCTTGTTGAGTACTTCCTGCGCTCCAACATCCTTGGCGAATGTTCCGCAGGTAAATAAAATCCCAAGAAAAATTTGTGTAATAGATATCCTCATCGCTGTTGTTATTAAAGCAACAAATCGCTTTTTTTTCATACCTTTAGAAGTTTTGTTCGTTAATGTGAAATTTTTCGTACAGAATTGTTAGCTGGCATCGTCCCCCAACGTTGTCAGCTTTTTTTATTCAAATGATTTGGTTAGAAAGTTCTGGTTTTAAGGCATAGGCTGTTTGTTTTTAGGTTTGTTAGTTGATCTTGTTTTTTGATTTGATGACTATCGTGGTTCCGGATAGCTGGTAATTGGCATTGATAGACTGGCAAAGGAAATCGATCTTATTGTACAGGTTCTGTTCTGACAGATTTCCGGTAAATGTATTGTTCTTTAATGCTTCGTCTTCAATAAGGATTTTTATACCGTAAGTAGTTTCCAGCTGGCTGAGGACCTCACTTACCGGGGTTTCATTAAATTTATAATCTGCTTTTTGTGGCTGGTTCTTTACCTGAACAGGTATTGGATTATCGGCCAGAGTAGTGGTGAAGTGTTCTGCATCGGGTTGAAAGATGGTTTTCTGGTTGGGCACAAGAACAACTTGCGGGCTGGTATGAAATAGTTTTTTTAGACTGAAAACCCTTTTTTCCTCTTTCGCGGTTACAATGACTTTTCCGGTTTTTACAGTTACCTCAGTTTCATTGGTGCTGATATTGGTCTTGATCGTAAAGCTGGTGCCTACTACCCGGGTTACTGTGTTTTTATTGTAGACCAGGAAAGGCCTGGAAGGATTTTTACTCACCTGGAAAAATCCGTTTCCAGTCAGTATCACTTCACGTTGCTCCGCTGCAAAATGGGCCGGATATTCTAAGGTAGCCCTAGGTTCAAGCATCACTGTGCTGCCATCTTCGAGTTTTATTTTCAGCGTGTCGGAGGTGAGGTTGGTTTGCAGAATGAGCTTTTTAACCTGATAAAAGGCCTGCTGGCTTGGCGTCTGGGCAGTTTTATACAAGAAAAAGGCCACGCTGATCAGCAAAATCGTACCGATAGCTGCGGCTATAGTTAGAGCTCTTTTGAAATTCAATTTTCTGTGCAGAATCTCAGGCTGTACATCAGAATGTTCTTCGCGGATATCGTTTTGGATCTTGTCCCATAGTTTTTGCTCCAGAAGGCCAAATAACGCAGGATCATTACTGGAATCCTGTTTGTCCAGCATTTCATACCATTGTTCCACAAGGCGTTGTTCCTCAGGGCTGCAATTGCCTTGCTGGTATTTTTCTAACAATTGATGGAATGATGCTCTGCTCATTACAATGGCTTTTTAACTATATGTAAGCTGAGCGGGGCCTATCCCTAAATAAAAAATAAAATATTTTTAGAAATTAAACTAACAGTCCAAGAATAAGGGCCAGAACAAAGTATTCTTTTAAATGAAACCTCATGGTCTTCAGGCTTTGGGTAATATGGTATTCCACGGCCTTTTCAGAAATGTTGAGTTGTCTGGATATGTCTTTGACAGAACAATTGTGAATGCGGCTGAGTTTAAAAACTTCACCAGTCTTTTTCGGTAACAGGGCAATGCCCTTGTTGATGGCTTCTGAAAGGTCATTCAATAAAGCCAGGTGGTCAGCGCTGTTGCTGGCATAGGGCTGTTCTGTAGTTTGAAGATGAAGGTGGTAATTTTCCTGGACAATCAATGATTTGAAGTAATTAATGATCGCATATTTAAGGGCACCAAAAAGATATGCACTCAACGATTGGATCACAGCCGTTTCCCGGCGTTTCCAAAGGTCAACAAAAAGGTTTTGGGTAAGTTCTTCGGCCAGTTCCCGGTCATGTATTTTTTTATAAGCTACTTTATAGACCTCTTTCCAGTAACGCAGGTAGATCTCTTTAAAGGCAGATTCGTCACTTCCTTTAAAGAGGTTCAGTAATTCCTGGTCAGAGAGGGCAGAGTAGTTCATTTGTCAATACAAGGTCATAACAAATTTAATAATATAATTGATATTTTTACCGGGTCTATACGTTTTACAGATTAATAGGGTACTATGTCGCGTTTTTTGCTGATTGAAGATGATTACAGGATTGCTGAGCTGATTAAAAGGGGGTTGGAAGAAGCTGGTTTTGAAACTGAGCTGGCCTCAGATGGTCTGGAAGGAAAAAGACTGGCCTTAAGTTATACCTATAGTCTGATCATTACAGATATTATCTTGCCGGGCATCAGTGGACTGGATCTTTGCAAGCAGATTCGGGAGGTAAATCCTGATGTGCCTATTATTATGCTCACTGCTCTGGGAACCACAGATGATAAGGTAGAAGGTTTTGATGCCGGAGCAGACGATTACCTGGTTAAACCTTTTGAAATGCGGGAATTGCTGGTTCGGATCCGATCTCTGATGAAGAGAAACCGGGTTAATGAACGTACAGATGGGTTTATCCTGAAACTGGCAGATCTGGAAATGAACCTGTATACCAAAATTGTAAAAAGGAACCAGGTGGAGATTTCCCTGACACCAAAAGAGTTTAAGCTACTGGAATATATGATGCAAAATCAGGGAAAGGTGCTTTCGAGAGTGGAAATTGCAGAAAATGTATGGGAAACACATTTTGATACAGGCACGAACTTTATTGATGTATATATTAATTACCTGAGAAAAAAGGTAGATAAAGAATTTTCTAAGAAACTGATCCATACCAAATCCGGAATGGGATTTATTTTAAAAGAAGAGTAGCAATTATAAACCGGTTATGAAGATAAGGGTTTGGCTAACGATATTGTTTACACTGATCACTGCTGCTATTTTGCTGGTGTTTGCCTCCTATATTTATATTTCGGCAAAAAAAAGTAGGGAAAGAGAGTATTATATTTTGCTGACGAAGGAAGCGGTGACCAAGGCCAATCTCTTTTTGGATGCAAATGTAGATGCGAATACCCTGCATACCATTTACCGCAATAACCGCAAAATCCTGAACGAAGTAGAAGTGGCCATTTATACCACATCGTTCCATCTGTTGTATCATGATGCAGTAGATATTGATTTTGTAAAGGAAACCCGGAAAATGATCGATGATATTGTTAAGCAACGGGAAATTCATTTTTACCAGTCAGACTGGCAAGTGATCGGTATTTCCTACCGCTTTAAGAACACCAATTACGTGATCACCGCTGCTGGATTTGATCAATATGGATATAATAAACTGGCCAGTCTGAGAACCAATATATGTATTGTGTTTTTGATCTCCGTACTTGTGATTTATTTTGCCGGTCGTTTCTTTGTGAAGAAAGCGTTTTCTCCCGTTACGGAGATCACCAGGAAAGTGAACCGGATTTCTGCAACCCATCTGGATCTGCGCCTGGATCCACAGTACAGTAAAGATGAATTGGCTGAGCTATCCAATACCTTTAATGAAATGCTGGACCGGCTCGAAGACTCCTTTGATGCACAGAAGAGTTTTGTGGCCAACATCTCTCATGAACTCCGTACACCTTTGTCAGCCATTATTACCGAACTGGAACTTTCCCAGAATAAGGAAAGAAGTCTGGAAGCTTATAAAGTGGTGATCAGCCAGGCACTGTCAGATGCCAGGAAGCTGGCGCGTTTGTCTAACAGTTTGCTGGATTTTGCTAAGGCCAGTTACGATTCTTCAGAGATTCATTTTAAAGAAGTACGTCTGGATGAGCTTTTACTGGATGCACAGCTGCAGTTGCAAAAAACGAATCCGGATTATGATATTGACATTCTTTTTGAAAAGGAGTTTGATGATGATGATCTGATCTCTGTAAACGGAAACGCCTATTTATTACAAACCGCCTTTGTGAATCTGATTGAAAATGCCTGTAAATTTTCAGCAGACCGTCAGTGTGTTGTGGCAATTTCCTATCAGGAAAAGAATGTGGTACTTAATTTTTCTGATCACGGGATCGGTATCAATGCAGAAGACCTCCCTCATATTTTTAATGCTTTTTATCGTGGGCTGAATCAAAAAATAGCAAATGGCAATGGAATAGGACTTTCTTTGACAAAGAAGATTGTTTTATTACATAAAGGGAGTATTTCAGTACAGACAGAGCCAGGTAAAGGAACTGTTTTTACAATTGAAATACCGCATCTGTAGAGTGGTTTGCCTGAGATTAATATTCTTCTAATGAAATTCTAATTTTTTTCTAATATCTTTCTAATAGCTCCCCGATTTGGGCTATTTTACCTTTGCGTCCGTTTTACGTATAAAAGATAAAGATGAACATGAAGAAAATCTCTACTATTGGTATATTGCTGTTGTCGGCACACATGGCCTGGGCTCAGAAGGCAGATACAGTAAAGCAGAGCAACTGGAGCTACCACTTTCAATTTACCGCCATTTCACAGTACCATGCCGCTTTTAAAGCGCCTTATCAGGGACGGAACAGTTTGGCTGATACGGCTGAAATTGCAGCAACCAGTGTAACTTCTACAATGTTCCTGGGAAGGAAATTATGGAAAGGTGCAGCTCTTTATTTTAACCCGGAGATCTCTGGCGGAAGGGGTTTGAGTTCTGCAGTTGGTGTGGCAGGTGCATTGAATGGAGAAACATACAGAGTAGGGAATGCGGCTCCGGCGATCTTTATTGCCCGGGCTTATTTTCAACAACAGTTTGCATTGGGCAATACCGAATATGAGTATGTAGCCGACGATGTAAACCAGGTGGGGGGAATGGTTCCTAAAGACAGGATCACCATTACAGCTGGTAAATTTGCAGCAAGTGATTTTTATGATGACAATAAATACAGCCATGATCCAAGAAGCCAGTTTTTCAACTGGGCACTGATGGGTAACGGGGCCTGGGACTATCCTGCAAATACCAGAGGTTACACGATGGGGCTGGTGGTCGAGTTTGTGAAGGCAGATTGGGCATTTCGTTTGTCGAGCGTAGCCGTTCCCCGTATTGCGAACGCACCCAAATTGGAATATAAAATAGACAAAGCCCATTCAGAGACCTTGGAAATTGAACGGAAGAATCTTTTCAAAAGGCCAGGTTCCCTTCGGTTGTTGTTGACCAATACCTATTCCAGGGCCCCTTCTTATGCGCAGGGTATACAAGCCTTAGCAGACAACAATACCCAGATTCTGAATGTGATTTCCGGGCAGGCCGAAGGAACCACCTATGGCGGACGTAAATATGGTTTTGGCTTTAGCGGAGATCAGGAGTTGACCGATGATCTGGGGATCTTTGCCCGTGCAGGATGGAACGATGGTAAAGATGTGACCTGGGCTTTTACAGAAATTGACCGGACGGCCAGTCTTGGCTTGTCGCTCAAAGGTGTCAAATGGAAACGAGCTGATGATGTTTTTGGCCTGGCTGCAGTTGTTAACGGACTGTCTGACGGGCACCGTACTTTTATTGCAGATGGGGGTTATGGTTTTATTATTGGAGACGGGAAACTGAATTATGGTAAGGAGATGATCCTGGAGACCTATTACAATGCAAAACTGACCAAGACTTTCTGGCTTACGGCAGATTATCAGTTTGTCAATCATCCGGCTTACAATAAAGACCGAGGACCAGTCAATGTATTTGCAATAAGAGGGCATATAGAGTTTTAATGCTGTTTCTGGGCTAAAGTCCAGTACAATAAGTTTTTTAGGCAATCCAAATGGATTGCCTTTTTTTTGCCTTGTTAGTTACTCTTAACATTTCTTAGTAAAAATTAACATAGTTGAAACTTATTCACAATAGTTTTTTTTTAACGCTTCTATGTTTTTGCAAATGAATCACTTAAAAAAAAGACAAGATTTTACTAGTCAATGTTAGTAAAATTTATGATCTTCGCATCCCCAAACAACGGGGCAGACCTAGCGTCTCATAAGGACTAAATCAAAAAAATTAAAGAATAACTATGCATAACACTTGTACACAGGTATGGAATGACTGTCTCCAAATTATTAAGGATAATATCCCGGCCCAGAGCTTCAAAACCTGGTTCGAGCCTATTGTTCCGCTTAAACTGGAGGACAAGGTTCTGACTATACAAGTGCCTAGTTTGTTCTTTTATGAGTGGCTGGAAGAGCATTATGTAAGCTTGCTGCGCAGAACAGTGAAACTGCAAATGGGAGATGAAGGCAGATTGGAGTACAATATCGTAGTTGATCAGTCTTCTAATGGAGGCTTACCATATACTACTAAAATGCCTTCGAGCGGTAATGGTTCTGAAAATAAAAAACAAAGCATGCCTGTTCCGGTAAACATCAACCGAGATATTAAAAATCCTTTTGTGATTCCTGGTTTAAAAAAGATACAGGTTGACCCACAGCTGAACCCACAATATACTTTTGAGAATTATGTAGAAGGAGACTGTAACAGACTGGCCCGTTCGGCAGGGCATGCGGTAGCCGCTAAACCAGGTGCAACCTCATTTAACCCTTTGATGATCTATGGTCCTTCAGGAATGGGCAAAACGCACCTTGCCCAGGCTATCGGAAACCAGATCCGTCAAACCTTGCCAGATAAACTGGTGATTTATGTTTCCTGCGAGAAATTCTGCCAGCAATTCGTTGAATCGTTAAAGAACAATACCATTAATGATTTCGTGAATTTTTACCAGGCAATGGATGTCATCATTATGGACGACGTACATAATTTTGCCGGGAAAGAAAAGACGCAAGATATCTTTTTCCATATTTTTAACCACCTTCATCAGTCGGGTAAACAAATCATCATCACCTCCGATAAGGCACCAAAAGACCTCTCCGGGCTGGAAGAGCGTTTGCTGAGCAGGTTCAAATGGGGGCTTTCGGCTGACTTGCAATTGCCAGGCCTGCAAACCAGGATTGAGATCCTGAAAAAGAAAATGTATGTAGATGGTATAGATCTGCCAGAAGAAGTGGTAGAATATGTGGCCAACAACATCAATAACAATGTAAGGGAGCTGGAAGGCGCAATGGTTTCCTTATTGGCACAATCTACGCTCAACAAGAAAGAAATTGATCTTCATCTGGCCAAATCCATGTTGAAGAACTTTATTAAGAACACCAGCAAAGAAATTTCTATGGAGGTGATCCAGAAGAAAGTTTGTGAGTATTTTGAAGTGCCTATGGATTTACTGAAAGCTTCTACCCGTAAAAGAGAAGTGGTTCAGGCTCGTCAGATCTCTATGTATTTATCCAAGTCTATGACCCGGTCTTCTTTGAAAACCATTGGTGCATTTTTTGGCGGCAGAGACCACTCTACAGTAATCTATGCTTGTCAAACTGTTGAGGATCTCATCCAAACAGATAAAAAATTCAGAACTTACGTTAGCGATATCGAAAAGAAACTGAAAATGAACTAAATTGACTGGGTGTTTGTAACAATTTATATTAAAATTGTTACATTCGTGGTAGAGTTAAATACATTTCCTATGAATTTATATACTACACTTACAATACCCTTTCTTTTCTTCAGTTTTCAAAGTCATGCTGTTCCGGAAAAAGGAGCATCAGTGATCTATGAACAAAAAGTCGCAGCAACTAAAGTTTCATTTGGTCATGGTGTAGATCTGATCGTTAAAGGATTAGGCCTGAATATAGACGCCATTCGTTTTGTTAAAGAGCCAAAGGCTACAGATTATTTCGTGTATGCCAACAATAAGGCAGCTTATGCAAAATCACTTATTATAGCCGCAAATAACGGGATCAAACTGGACCGTAAAGTTAAACTGGAAAATCCAATGACCCGTGAACAGTTTGCAGCAAATCTAAATGAAGCGATCCAGGCAACCGGAAATTACCCCGTTAATATGATGTTTATTGTGATTAAGGATGAGGCCGCTTTTTCTAAAGGTTCTGCTGCGGTTCAAAACCTGATCAAATTTAATGTGCTTGCCCTGGAAAAAGGAAATTTCAGACCTAAAGCCTTTATTACGGAATCGGAAGCCGTAAAAATGGTACATAAGGCGGCTGAATTTGTTCGTGCCCACAAAGAAAAAGAAGGGGCTTCAGTAAAAGAAGAAGTGACAATGGTGTCTGCAGCAGTAAATGCCGATGTGAACCGCATCACGATTTCAAGAGGCACTAAACCGAATTCCGGTTACCAGATCATGATCAACGGGATTGATTTTTCTGCGAAAGGAGAGGCCGTTGTTCATTATAGCCTGGTTAATCCTGAAGCAGGTCATTCTTACCTTCAGGTGATCACAGAGCCACGCGCGGAAACTTTTATTTCTTCCTTTTATAAAGTGAGCTTAAAGAAAGATTAATTTAATTGAAACTGATCTGGTTCTGCACTGTTTCATATAATATATAAAGGGTGTTGTTATGAAAACTAATCAGAATAAACCAGGTCATAATGCGGATAAAGCTTTATCAAAAGCAGCAGAGGTGAAGCCTAAAAAGACCGGACATTCTAAAGAGGAATCTCCTGAAACCGATTTTCCACTTTCTGAAAAGGATGAAGTGAAGCAAGCCGAAGAGCGGCAGCGTAAAAGAGCTACGAAGAAATAGTTACATGAGTAATACACAAATCACTGCGGTTACAGAACTGGACAGATCGCATTATAAAACCAAAGTATATTCAGGAGGCCACTTTATCTATTCAGATGAACCAGAGGCAATGGGCGGTACAGATGAAGGTATGTCGCCTGCGGCCTTATTATTGGCCAGCCTGGGCAGTTGTACGGCCATTACGATCCGAATGTATGCAGACAGAAAACAGTACAACCTGGATACGATTAAAATTGATCTGGCCATTTGTAGTGAAGACCAAATGGATAAAAGTACCATCATTACGCGTACTATAGAATTTACCGGGCAGCTTTCTGAGGAAGAAAAAGCCAGGTTAATGCAGATTGCAGATAAATGCCCTATTCATAAAATTCTGTCCAATCCTATTAAAATTGAAACTTCTGCTAAAAATTAGAGCAAGGAGATGCTAAATAAATTAGTACATTTACAGCAAATTTAATTCTCATGCAATTTGCTGTTGTCGATATAGAAACTACCGGAGGCTATGCATCAGGAAACGGGATCACAGAGATCTCTATACAAATCCATGATGGAACGCGCGTAACAGAACGTTTTGATAGCTTGATCAATCCTGAACACTCTATTCCTGCTTATATTGAATCTTTAACGGGCATAAGCGATGAGATGGTGGCTTCTGCACCAAAATTTGAAGAGGTTGCAGACCGGATTTACAATTTGCTGCACGATAAAATATTTGTTGCACATAACGTCAATTTCGACTTCTCCTTTGTACGGCACCAGCTGGAGGTGGCGGGCTACCATTTGCAATGTAAAAAAATGTGTACGGTTAGAATGAGCAGGAAGGTATTTCCAGGTTTTCCTTCTTATAGTCTTGGGAAACTGTGCAACTCGTTAGGTATAACCTTGAACGACCGTCACCGTGCAGGAGGGGATGCAGAGGCAACGGCGATCTTATTGGGGATGCTGCTGGAAGCCGATCAGGAAGGACACATAAAACAAGCCTTAAACAAGAGTTCTAAAGAGCAGGCTTTGCCGCCTAACCTGGCCAAAGCAGCTGTTGATGCGTTGCCTCAAAATCCAGGTGTCTATTATTTTAAAGACCAGAAAGGAAATGTGATTTATATTGGCAAGGCAAAGAATATCAAAAAGCGCGTTTGCTCGCATTTTACGGGAAATAACCTGGGGCCTCAGCGGCAGGATTTTCTAAAGAACATTCATCATGTAGAGTTTGAAGTTTGTGGCACAGAGCTGATGGCTTTTATCCTTGAAGCGGTGGAGATCAAAAGGCTCTGGCCTGAAAATAACCGGGCGATGAAACGTTTTGAACAAAAGTATTCCCTGTTTTCTTTTATAGATCAGAATGGATATATACGCCTGGGCATTGATAAGTTTAAAAAACAAGGACCTTCATTATATAATTTCAATAGCCTTTCTGAAGGGCATAGCTTACTGCGGATGTTGATCAAGGAGCATTTGCTCTGCGAGCGGCTATGTTTTATACAGAAGAACCGGATAGGCTGTGTTGGGCATGAAGATGGTAAGTGCAGTGGTGCCTGTGTAGGAAAAGAGTCTGCAGCAGCTTATAATGTAAGGGTTAAGTATGCGATTCAGGAACTTCACCAGATGCTGCCTTCATTTGCAGTGATTGACCAGGGGAGGACCGAAGATGAGCAAAGCTGCCTTTGGGTAGAGAAGGGACAGTTTTATGGAATGGGATATATCTCGCAGTATACAGATGTGAAGGATATGAGTCAGGTTAAATCTGCTTTAAAACCACTTCCTTCTAATGATTACATCCTCCATTTGATCCTTTCTTATGCAGATGCGCACCCCGGTAAGAAATTAAGTATAGAATTTTAGCCTTATTATCAATTCCTTATAAAGAATTTGTTAAATAGATTTGCTGTTTTAAGGCTTTAATCCTATCTTTGGCGCTCCAAGAAAAAGGAAATGCCTTGGTAGCTCAGTTGGATAGAGCAACGGTTTTCTAAACCGTGGGTCAGGGGTTCGAATCCCTTCCAGGGTACTGCAAAAAGCTTCTAGTGAAAACTAGGAGCTTTTTTGTTTTTAGATATTTTCTGTACCAAATTTCTATTGTGGTTTCCGAGGGCTGAAAATATGTTTTCTGATCGCGCTGAATCTTACAGATTCTGAGGCTTGATCATGAAATCATATTTTCCTGGGTGCAGACCGGGAGGGTGGTGAAAGGGAGGCTACTGACGGAATCATTCCGAAGTTTCTTGAGGGAGAGGAAAAGAAAGCTCGTGAGATTGCCCTTGAGATGAAGAAAGACGGTGTTGCTCTAGATATTATTATCAAATACACCAAGCTCCCTGCTGAAGAAATCGAAAAATTGTAATTCTCCATATTCAGTTGTTTTGAATAAAATCAATCTACAGTGGAATATACGAAACCGACTAAAAGCAGCTCAACGAGACCATTAAAAACAACAATACTTCGAGTTATATGACAAAGGAAGAACAGGACATATACGATCAGGAGTTGCAGAGGTAATGGGATAACGAAGCCGTTAGGGAACAATCATTTCTTGATGGTGAGGAGCCTGTTCAGCAGAATTTTAATTTTTGCTATTTGGTGTAAACAAAAGAAATACTGTCTTTAACAATCAGTCCGCTCATGTTTTGACCAACGTAAATAACGGTGTACCTGGCAGGTTTCGAGATGTCATATCCTTTTAAAAGATCAACGGTAGCAGAAACACTGTCTTTAGAATTTACAGCAACGTAACTGCTGGCCGGAGGTGGCATTACTCGTTTTGCCATTGCGCCTTTGTAGTTTACTTCTTCACCAGACTCTGATTTCACATCCAGATATTTACTTATAAACGGCTCAAAAGGCGTGTGCCATTTGCAAAATTGTTGTGTAGTGTCGGCATTGTTGTACACCGTAAATTTCAGTTCCACCATTTCGCCTGCCTTAATCGTGTCTTTCACCAACATCTTTGCAAATAAAGCTTTTCCAGCTGTGCTGTCTGCAGCTACAGTAGCCGAAGAATTTGTTGCACCTGTACTGTTTTGTGCAACATTGTTGTTCATCCCGCAAGATGAAAGTGCCAATATAACGGTGGCAGATAGTAATGTGCTGAAGTTTTTCATAAAGCAAAAATATCTTTTTTCCCGGGCTTTTATATTAAATTTATGTGATGGTCTTGTTATAATGAAAAGTCTATTGATTAGTAGTTTTTTGGATAAGCAAATTCAGCAATTTTTTTGGCCCACCTTGACATTACCTACCCGATTGCATTTGGGGGAACTTTACGTAAGCTGTTCATCAATAAAAACGGACCTACGTTATTGCTTCCAAGTGAGAATAAATATGCAACCCTAGCAGAGTATACCGCAAATCATAGAATCATGAGCTTTTGGACAAGAATAAATGAGCCTTAGAATAAAGATTGTTAGAGGTTAAATGGCTATTTTTGTTGTGTTTTAATTAAAAATTCACTGGGCACAACTATGGAACAGGTAGATAAATTAAGAACAATAAACTATTCTGGTATATTTCTTTCCTGCTTTTCTGATTATAGTGAAAAATGTATTCATGCTGCCCCAGAGCATACCTTAGTCTATTTATACTCGGGAGAACAGGTCATATAGGATAAAAACAAGAAAATTACGCTACAAGCCGGAGATTGTGCCTTTATCAGACGTAACCACCGTCTCAGAATGTATAAAAATAGCAAGGGCGAAGAACTTTATAAGGGTATTTCGCTGACCTTCAAGCGTCCTGTTTTGCGCGGGTTTTATAGTAAGATGAACAAAGCTGATGTACCAAAAAAGATAGCTCTTTGGGAGGATAATGTATTTAAGATCGAACCTAGTGCAGCTATTACCAGCCTATTTCAATCCCTTGTCCCGTATTTTGATGAACAGGTTAAACCTACTGAAGGAGTTTCGAATTTAAAATTACAAGAAGGTATTTATGCCTTACTCAATAACGCTGAGTTTTTTTATCCTGTACTATTTGATTTTACTGAACCCTGGAAAGTGGACATGCTTGAGTTTCTTGGTGAAAACTATATGGATGAGCTTTCCATGGAACAGATTGCCGCTTACACAGGTCGTAGTTTAGCAACGTTCAAACGGGATTTCAAAAAGATCAGTAACCTCAGTCCGCAAAAATGGTTGATTAAAAAACGTTTGGAAATGGCCTATACCAAATTGAAAGAAGGCAAAAAAATACAGGAAGTATATGTTGAGGTAGGTTTTAAAAATGCCTCTCATTTCTCCACCGAAGCACATTAAGCATATTTAATTCATATATCAAAATGAGAATTTAAAAAACTACTTGACCAATTTTTAAGGCAAAACCGCTTAAATTGGTCAGGTTGGTGTTTGACAATATAATAATACTGAGATTATGATTTAAGTAATGAAACCAAACACCATTGGCGCCTTGTATTCTTCCATATCTTTCCATTCTTCCATATTTACTGTTATTTCCTTTAGTATCTCTTATCCAAACGCTGTATCGGTAGTTATCCAAGCCAGGTGTTAATAGTTGATTAAGGGTTTGTTCTTTAATTAGTTGGAAGACAAAAAGTGCGTTATTAAATTTAATTAAATCTGCTGTGCAAGAATACATAGCACCGGCAGCAGAAAAATCAGGAGATATTTCATGAATGTCTGAATTAAATTCTACTATAAGGCGTTGAATATTATTTTAAGTTGCAGCTTGAGTAATTAATGTAAATTTGAATATGATGTACTTGATTCCATAACTATGAAATTTGATCCGAACAATAAAATTGTAAAGCTTTGTGGCAATGGAATGCTAA
>NZ_QAIL01000360.1 GCF_003061025.1 Pedobacter sp. HMWF019
ACAATATATTAGAAACGATCGGCAATACGCCGCTGGTTAAACTGAACAATATTACTAAGGAAATTGAGGCTACTGTTTTGGCTAAAGTGGAATCTACTAATCCCGGAAACTCAATCAAAGACCGTATGGCGGTAAAAATGATAGAGGTTGCAGAGCAAAATGGCCTGCTTAAACCAGGAGGAACCATTATTGAGGGAACTTCGGGAAATACAGGAATGGGGCTGGCCATGGCAGCAATCATTAAAGGATACAAGTGTATCTTTACAACGACAGATAAGCAGTCAAAAGAGAAAGTAGATGCGCTGCGTGCCTTTGGTGCGGAGGTGATTGTGTGCCCAACGAATGTGGAACCAGAAGATCCACGTTCTTATTATTCTGTTTCTTCGCGCCTGGAGCGTGAGGTTCCAAATTCCTGGAAACCAAATCAATATGATAATCTGGCTAATTCCCTGGCTCATTACGAGCAGACTGGTCCGGAAATCTGGGCACAGACAGAAGGCAAGATCACTCACCTTGTAGTTGGTGTGGGAACTGGTGGAACCATCTCAGGAACCGGCAAGTATTTAAAAGAGCAAAACCCGAATATTCAGATCTGGGGAATTGATACCTATGGTTCTGTGTTTAAAAAATATAAGGAAACCGGTATCATGGATAAGAATGAGATTTATCCTTATATTACTGAGGGTATAGGGGAAGACTTTCTTCCTAAAAATGTGGATTTTGATCTGATTGATCTTTTTGAAAAAGTAACCGATAAAGATGCTGCTTTAATGACCCGGGATATTGCCCGCAGAGAGGGGATTTTTGTAGGGAATTCTGCGGGTTCTGCCATTGCGGGCTTGTTGCAATTAAAAGACAGACTAAAACCAGAGGATGTAGTGGTGGTGATTTTTCATGATCATGGCAGCCGGTATATGGGTAAAATGTATAATGAGGACTGGTTAAGGGAGCGCGGCTTTTTACAGGATGAAAAGCTAACTGCACGTGCTATTCTAGCCAAAAAAGACCAGTCTGAGATCATTACGATTGACTGTGAGAAAACTATTCTGGAGGCAATTAATAATATGAATACCTTGAATATTTCTCAGATTCCGGTTACCCAGAAGGGGATGGTAGTTGGTAAACTGGCAGAGGGAGATATCCTTAAAGCCTTATTAGAGAACCCATCTTTAAAATCTGCTCCGGTGAGTGAAATTATGACGGCTACTTTTCCTTTTGTAGATATGAACACTTCAATAGACCGGATTTCTGCGCTGATTAACAAGGAAAATAGCGCGGTACTGGTAGAAGATGAGCGTGGGAAAATTGAAATTATTACCCAGTATGATATTATTAATGCGATTTCTGGTTAAGAGATTCGTGTTTTAAGACATAAAAAAAAGCCCCATAGGGCTTTTTTTTATGTCTCTTGTTTGGATTAATGGCTTGGGCCACTGCCTTCTACACGTTTGATCTGTGCGCCTAATGCACGCAGACGGATATCAATATCCTGATAGCCACGCTCAATCTGTTCAATATTATAGATGGTAGAGGTTCCTTCTGCAGATAAAGCTGCAATAAGCAGGGAAACTCCAGCTCTGATATCAGGTGAGGTCATACTGATACCTCTGAGTTTATATTGCTTATCGATGCCGTTAACACTGGCACGGTGTGGGTCACAAAGGATAATCTGTGCACCCATATCGATTAACTTATCTACAAAGAAAAGTCTGCTTTCGAACATTTTCTGATGGATCAATACAGATCCTTTTGCTTGTGTAGCGACCACCAGTACAATACTCAACAGGTCTGGTGTAAATCCAGGCCATGGAGAATCTGCAATAGTGAGCATAGAACCATCTATAAATGATTCTATTACATAATGTTTTTGAGAGGGGATATAGATGTCATCACCCCGGAGTTCAAACTTGATCCCCAGCTTTTTGAAAGTATCAGGAATGACACCAAGTTCATTATAGCATACATTTTTGATGGTGATTTCAGATTCAGTCATGGCAGCAAGGCCGATGAATGAACCGATTTCTATCATATCGGGAAGCATTCTGTGTTCTGTTCCACCCAGTTTGGTTACGCCTTCAATAGTGAGCAGGTTGGAACCTATGCCGCTTATTTTGGCCCCCATGCGGTTCAGCATTTTACAAAGTTGCTGTAAATATGGCTCGCAGGCTGCATTATAGATGGTTGTAGTGCCTTTTGCCAGTACTGCAGTCATTACAATGTTGGCTGTTCCTGTTACTGAAGCTTCATCCAAGAGGATATACGCGCCTTTCAGATCGGTAGCATCTACGTTAAAAAACTCTTTTTTGTTGTCGTAAACAAATTTGGCACCCAGTTTTTCAAATCCCAAAAAGTGGGTATCAAGGCGGCGTCTTCCTATTTTATCGCCTCCCGGTTTAGGAATAGCGGCTTTACCAAATCGGGCAAGAAGAGGGCCTACAATCATAATGGAGCCTCTTAGACCGCCTCCTTTAGCTTTGAAAACATCCGACTGGAAGTAGTCCAGATTGATGTCTTTTGCTTCAAAAGTATAGGTGTCTTTAGATAAACGTTCTACTTTTACGCCAAGGTCGCCAAGTAGTTCGATCAATTTGTTGACATCTTTGATGTCGGGAATATTGCTTATGGTGATCTTCTCTTCCGTTAATAAAACGGCAGATAAGATTTGTAAAGCTTCGTTTTTTGCCCCCTGAGGCTGAATTTCGCCTTTTAGTTTTTTGCCACCAATAATTTCAAATGCGTTCATATACTCTCTGTTCCTGTCTTAATGCTGATGGTAATTAATGTCTTTGTTTCGGATTGTTGTTCCTTTGCTGACGGTTATTATTGTTGTTGTTGTTGTTGTTGTTATTTTGACGGTTTTTTCCGTTGTTGTTGTTTCTGCCTCTGTTGTTATTGGCAGGTCTGTTGCTCACGGGTTTAAATTCTACCTTGGCCAGGTTTACATTTTCTTCCAGCTGAAGTTCTCCTCCGGAAAGTTCGGCTAAGTTCTTTAAAATGGTTTCGTCGGCTACATTGTCCTTGTTCCAGGTTACATAGGCCATTTTCATGAAGTTGGCAATTCCTTGAACCATAGCTGCTTTACGTTCCGGTTCTTCCAGGGCTTTTGCTTTTTCAATCAGTACCTCTACAGTTTTTCCGTAATGCTTATACCTGATCTTCTGCTGTGGATAGCCAATATGTTTTGGTCTGATCATAGCTGCTTCAGGCGTTGGTTTTGGGTAAGGGCTGTCTACATCGATCTTATAACCGGAGATGATGTGCAGGTGATCCCATAATTTATGTTTAAAGTCCGCTACGTCACGAAGGTGCGGGTTTAAAAATCCCATCAGATCGATCACTGCCTGGGCATATCTGTTGCGTTCCTGGCGATCTTCCAGTTCACAAATATACTTCACCATGTTCTGCACATTGCGACCATATTCTGCCAGGATCAATTCGTTTCTTGTGGTATTATAATCGAATTTCATGTTCTATTTTCTCTATAGGCACCTGGATATGGAATCTGGTGCCTTTTGTTTTTATTTAAATCTATATAACTTTTAGGAGTACACCAAAGATGTGTCCTGTAAAGTTAAATTCTTATCTAACAATCCGCAATTTAGCAAATTTTAGTAATAACTGCTTATTACCCAAGCCTTGAAAGAAAACTGTTGCTTTTACATCTGGCAGGTTACCTTCCAGATTAACAATTTTACCAAAACCAAACTTTTCATGCTCTACTTCCATGCCATTTTGAAATGCATTTGGTGCATCAGGCGCAAAGCCTGGCGTAGGTACGTGTGCTTTGGGCAGCATGGTGGTGGTTTTCGGTCTCATTGTCGGGGCACTGCTGCCGGCGGCCGGGGCAGATGATGTCATTTTTGGCTTACTGAAGGTATCTCTTTGTTGAGTCCAGACCCTTCTTTCATCGTCAAAACTGTTCTCTCCCAAACTGCTTTTTGCAGGTTTGGCTACCTCTATTTCCAGATATCTGGCATTGATTTCACTGATGAAACGGCTGGGTTCGCAATTCGTGAGTGTGCCCCAACGGTATCTGGAGGTGGAATAGGTTAAAGTCAGTTTCTTTTCTGCACGTGTTACTGCTACGTAAAATAATCTTCGTTCTTCTTCCAGATCTGTTCTTGAATTTAGTGACATCTGAGAAGGGAAGAGGTTTTCTTCCAGTCCAACAATGAATACATTCTTGAATTCCAGTCCTTTGGAGGAGTGGATGGTCATCAGGGAAACGGTGTCTTTGTCCTTGTCGTCCTGTCTGTCGTCGTTGGTCAGTAATGCGATATCCTGCATGAAAATGGCCAGGCTTCGATCTTCAATATCTTCACGCTCAGCAAATTCTTTAATACCGTTCAGTAATTCCTGGATGTTCTCATAGCGGCTTCTTCCTTCTATACTGTCGTCGGTATGAAGTTCTTTGAGGATACCGGAATGCTGCGCGATATATAGGGCAGTTTCATAAGCATCCAGTTTTTTGGCTTCTGCCATAAAGCTCTGTATAAGTACGGCAAAGTCATTTAACTGGTTGGCAATACGGCCTTCAATATACTGGGATGGATTGCAGATCACATCCCACATGGTAATATTATATTTGTCTGCGGCAACAATGATTTTGTCTACAGTCGTATCACCTAAACCCCTTTTTGGGTAATTGATAACTCTTTTTATAGCTTCTTCATCAGCCGGGTTAAAAGTTAAACGGAAATAGGCAATCAAATCTTTAATCTCTTTGCGCTGATAGAAGGAAAGGCCGCCGTATATTTTATAAGGTACGTTTAGCTTTCTTAAAGATTCCTCCATAGCCCTGGACTGGGCATTGGTGCGGTATAAAATAGCGAAATCGTGGTACCTCAATCCGCTACTGCTGCGATCCTGTACGATGGCTTCGGCAACGATTTTTCCTTCTTCATTGTCTGTGAATGCACGCTGAACTTTGATCCGGTCACCAGATTCATTGTCGGAGAATACATTTTTCTCCAGCTGATTCTTGTTGTTTGCAATGATGCTGTTGGCCACTTCTACAATGTTTTGAGTAGAACGGTAGTTTTGTTCTAGTTTATATACCTTCAGATCAGGATAATCCCGCTCAAAATTCAGAATATTCTGAATGTTTGCTCCCCTGAAGGCATAAATACTTTGTGCATCGTCACCCACTACACAGATGTTCTGATAGGCGGCGGCTAGTTTTTTTACAATGGTATACTGTGAAAAGTTAGTATCCTGGTACTCATCGACCATCAGATACCGGAACTTCTGTTGGTATTTATTCAGTACATCCGGATGGTTCTTTAATAAAATATTGGTTTTGAAGAGTAAATCATCAAAATCCATGGCGCCAGCTTTAAAACACCTTTTTGCATAGGTTTCATAGATGACGCCCATTTGAGGACGCTTATTGCTGTTGTCTTCGGCCTGGATCTCCTTGTTTTCGAGGTATTCTGACCAGGAGATCAGGTTGTTTTTTGCAGAAGAAATTCTGTTATAGACGAAATTGGCATTATAGAGTTTGTCATCCAGCTGCATTTCTTTAAGAATGGCACGGATCAAACTTTTGCTGTCGTCTGTGTCGTATATGGTGAAGTTGGAAGGATAACCTATCTTTTCTGCTTCAACTCTTAATATTTTCGCAAAAACAGAGTGAAAAGTACCCATCCAGATGTTCTTGGCTTCTCCACCAACTACTTTCATGATCCGCTCCCGCATATCTTTGGAAGCTTTATTGGTAAAGGTAAGCACCAGAATATTGAACGCATCTACGCCTTTTTCTATCAGATGGGCAACTCTATAGGTAATTACCCGTGTTTTACCCGATCCAGCACCGGCCACAATCATGGCTGGTCCTTGTGTGTTTTCTACTGCTGCACGCTGTTGTGGGTTTAATCCTGCTAAATAATCCAAAATAGATAAATGTTTTAATCTTGCGAAGTTATAAAATGACCGTATATTATTGGCGTTTTGTTTAAAACTAGTGTGCTACTATCATCTTTTTTGTGACTTTATAGTCGCCGTCGCCGGCAATAGCCTTATAGATATAGATGCCGGGAGCCATATTGCTCAGGTCTATATCAAAACTTTGTATTCCACTGTTCAGGAAATCGTCTATGACAGTTCTGACCAATCTGCCCTGGATATCGTAGATTTTGATCTGCAGGTTTTGTGCATCTGGCAGAATAACATCTATGGTGGTTTTATTGAATCCTGGGTTTGGGTAGTTCTGGTTCACCGTGAATTGTAAAAAGCGTTTTGCAATAATTCGGTTAATGGTGTCAAATAAGATATAAGACATGAGCCTGTAGCCTTTTGCATTGGGATGCAGGTCGTCCTGGTAGAGTGAAAAATCGCGTTTAAAGAAGCGGTTGATGTCGGCCAGGTTGATTTTGTATTCGGCAGCTAGTTTGATGTAAATCTTGTTGAGTTGATCAACAACTATGTTTGCCCTTCTGTATCTTCCGCTGTTGGTGTCATTGATGGTTTGCAGGGTGCAAATGATGGGAACCAGGCCGGCAGCTAGTGAACGCTGGATGATCTGGCGCATATTGGATTCTGTTTCCTCAATCTTAAGTTTCCTGTCTATAATGGAAAGAGCGTCGTTAATGCCCATATCAATCACAATGAAGCCTGTTTTTCCGGCCAAGGCTATATTTAATCTTTCTAATCCCTGCCCGGTGGTTTGTCCTCCTATACCATAATTATATATGTTGACACTTTTGCCGTCGTAGCAACGTTCAAAATTGGCCTTCAGGTAGTCCTGGAAGTTAAGCCCTTTAACGCCTTCAATCGTGCTGGCGCCAAATGTAACCACATTTATGCTGTCTTTAGCATAGTACTGGGCCGTTTCCGGACAACTTACTGGTCTGGTCTGGGCGGTAACTTGAATAAAAGAAATTGTAAATAGTGCAAGGCCTGCAGCAAGTGCCCGGTATCCCATTAAAAAAATATTATTTGCCCTGAAATTTTATGTTAATGCCTCAAAGATACAATTATAAGTACTTAATATGAAAAGTTTCAAATTAATATGAAAAGGTTCAAAAACTATATCTT
>NZ_QAIL01000361.1 GCF_003061025.1 Pedobacter sp. HMWF019
TAAATAGACTAATAATCATAGAAAATTTTACCTTTGTGTCCCAAAAATGTTAGACTTTTGGGGATCATTTTCATATAGTTAGATGGGATTTAAAGAACAAATTGACCTTACGCGTTTACCTGAACACATTGCAATTATAATGGATGGTAACGGCAGATGGGCAAAAAATCAGGGTAAATTCAGGGTTTTCGGTCATGAAAATGGGGTATTATCTGTGAAGGATATTGTAGAAGGATGTGCAGATATTGGGGTTAAATACCTAACGATCTATGCCTTTTCCAAAGAAAACTGGAACCGTCCTGTGGAGGAGGTTAATGCACTCATGGAGATTTTCATTTCTACCATTAATCAGGAAACACCAAGACTTACCGCAAATAATATCAGGCTGAATGCCATCGGGGATACTTCGTCATTGCCTCAGAAATGTATCGATGACCTGAAGGATGCCATGGAAAAAACAGCACACAATACGCGCTGCACTTTGACCATTGCCTTAAGCTATAGTGCGAAATGGGAAATTGTAGATGCAGCAAAAAAACTGGCCCAAAAAGTACTGGATAAAGAGATTGGAATTGAAGATATAACGGAAGATAATTTTTCTTCTCAGTTAAGTACATATAATATTCCTGATCCGGAACTGATGATCCGGACAAGTGGCGAACACAGGATCAGTAATTTTTTACTGTGGCAGATGGCCTACACCGAATTATATTTTACAGAAACCTTATGGCCCGACTTCAGGCGGGAAGACCTGTTTGAAGCTATTGTAGACTACCAGAAACGCGAAAGACGCTTTGGTAAAATTAGTGAGCAATTGAACTAATTTTACTTTTAACACTTTTTAACATGTGTTTAAATTAACTTAGCGACGATTTTAGATTGTAAATGAAAAGAATATACCAACTTATATTATTGTTATTGTTCGGGTTACCAACAATGGCACAGATCACACGCCCTTCCAATCCTGCAACACCTTCATTGAAAGTCAGTGGATTGGATATGGACTACTTTAATCCAAAAGAGTATGTTATTGGAGGTACAACATTAACCGGAGCGAAATATCTGGATAAGGATGTAATTATCACCTTGTCCAAACTGATCAAAGGAGAGCACATTACACTTCCAGGTGAGGCTACTGGTAATGCGATTAAAAATCTTTGGGCGCAAGGCTTGTTTGATGATATTAAATTGGATATTACCAAACTTGACCTGGATACGGTATACTTTGAGATTGAGGTTGTTGAGCGTCCGCGTTTAAGTTCTTTTGAGCTTGTTGGTTTAAGCAAGTCTCAAAAAACCGATATCATGGAAAAGCTGAATGCCAAAACCGGGAAGACAGTTGTGAATGAAAACCTGTACAATACTACCACAGGTACCATCACCAAATTCCTTTCTGAAAAAGGCTATTTTTTCACTAAAGTGAATTATAAAACCAAGCCGGATCCTACGCAGGAAAATAATGTGATCCTGGTGGTAGACGTAGAGAAAGGCCGTAAGGTAAAGGTGCATGAGATCAACTTTGAAGGTAATAAAGTTTTTAGCGATGCCAAGCTGCGTAAGTTTTTAAAGAAGACGAAGCAACAGGCATTTTATAAGATCTTTGGTTCTGGAAAGTTTAACAAGACAAAATACGAAGAAGATAAACTGAAGCTCATTGGTAAAATGCAGGAGCGAGGCTATCGTGATGCAGCTATTGTAAAAGACAGCATTTACCAGTACAGCGATAAAGCAGTAGGGATTAAGATAGACATTTTTGAAGGACCTAAATACTACTTCGGTAACATCACCTGGGTTGGAAATGCAAAATATGAAACCAAACTTTTGGAAAAAGTACTGAGCATTGAAAAAGGTGAGGTATTCAGTGAAGAAAAACTGGAAAAAAGATTAAGAGGAACTGGAAATAGTGATGATGTTTCCAGCATCTATTTGAATGATGGTTATCTGACTTTTAATGTTGATCCGGTACAAACAAAAATTCACGGTGATACCGTTGATCTGGAAATGCGTATTTACGAAGGACCTCAGTATACAAATAACCGTATTACGGTAAAAGGAAATACCATTACCAATGACCGGGTTGTACTGAGGGATGTTAGAACCAGACCAGGAGAGAAATTTTCAAAAGAACAATTGGTGAGAACGGTTAGGGAGATTGGGCAGCTGGGTAATTTTGATGAGTCTAAAACTGTACCTACTCCAAAACCAAATCCTGCAGACGGAACAGTTGATATAGAATATGCTGTGGAAGAAAAACCATCAGATCAGATTGAATTGTCAGGAGGTTTTGGTGGTGGACGTATCATCGGTACACTGGGATTGACTTTCAATAACTTTTCTTTAAGAAACTTGTTTAACCTAAAAGCTTACAAGCCGCTTCCAAAAGGAGACGGGCAGAAGTTAAGCTTACGTGGGCAAACCAATGGTAAACAATACCAGTCATATAGCTTCTCGTTCACAGAACCATGGTTAGGTGGTAAAAAACCAGTGAGTTTTGGATTAAGTGCTTTTACTTCCCTTTCTTCAAACGGTGGAACCGGGATTTATGGTGTAGATGAATCCAGTCCTCAATATTCTAAAATTCGCTTAAATGGGGTAACTGTAAGTTTGGGTAGAAGGCTAAACTGGCCAGATAACTATTTCCAGTTGACACACTCTATTAACATACAACAATATATTCTGAACAATTATCCAGGTTACAAATTTAGTACGGGTACTTCCTATAACTTTAACTTAACGCAAGAGCTGAGCAGGGATTCAAGGGATTCCCCTATATTCCCAACTGCAGGATCTTATTTCCGTTTTACAGTTCAGGCAACGCCTCCGTATTCTTTACTGAATAATGTTAACTATGCAACCGCATCAGACAAACAACGTTACAGATTTACGGAATACCATAAATGGAAATTTGAAGGCCAGTGGTTTGAAAGAATTGCAGGTAAGCTGATTTTGATGTCTCAAGCCCAATTTGGTTTCCTTGGTGAATACAATAAGGCGGTTGGACAATCTGCATTCGAGCGTTTCAAATTAGGGGGAGATGGTATGCAGGGCTTTGACTTCCTGCAGGGATCAGAGATTATTAAAATGCGTGGATATGCAAATAACGCTGTAATCCCTGTTGGTTCTAACCCAACTATCGCACAAAATTCAGGTAGCCCAATTTTTACAAAGTATGTGTTGGAATTAAGATACCCGGTTATTGCAAGTCAGCAGGCAACTGCTTATATTGTGGGCTTTGCTGAGGGTGGTAACACCTGGAACAAATTCAGTGACTACAATCCTTTTAACATAAGAAGGTCTGCAGGTATTGGAGCTCGGATATTTTTACCGATATTTGGGATGTTAGGTATTGATTATGGACATGCGTTTGACAAGATTCCTGGAGTACAGGATAACGGTAGACAAAACTTCACTTTCAGTATCGCACAGCAATTGGGAGGATTTCAATAATAATTTTATGAAGAAATATGTTTTAATATGCTTCTTGCTTTTCACCGGTGTTGGTGCCTTTGCACAGAAGTTTGCTTATGTGGATACGGAATATATACTCAAGCATTTGCCAGAGTATAAATCGGCCTTAAACCAGCTGAATGTTTTATCTCAGCAATGGCAGCAACAGGTGGATAATAATTTCACCCAGATTGATAAAATGTATAAATCTTATCAGGCAGATCAGGTGTTACTTACAGACGATATGCGCAAGAGAAGAGAAAACGAAATTATTGAAAAGGAAAAAGCAGCCAAGGATTTCCAGCGTCAGAAGTTTGGTCCGGACGGAGATCTTTTTCAGTCAAGAGCTAAACTTTTAAAACCTATCCAGGAGAAAGTTACTAAAACAGTTGCGGATCTGGCTAAAAGTAAATACATTGATTTTGTTTTTGACAAAAGCAGTGAAGCAACGATGATGATCTATGCCAGCAGTAGTTATGATCTGAGCAACGACATTATTATCAAACTTGGTTATAAACCAGGAACGGTTATCAAATAACACACAAACATAAAATTTAAAACAATTATTAAGGAAAAATAGAAATGAGAAAGTTAATTAATGTATTCTTTGTAGCGGCGGGATTGTTGTTTACGGCTAATGTAGCAAATGCACAACAAAAGATAGGGCACTTAAATTCAGAGGCAATATTCGCTGTTATGCCTGAAGCAAAAGCTGCGCAAAGTACACTTGAAACTCTTGCTAAAACTAAACAGGATGAAATCACTAAGATGCAGACAGAGTACCAGACAAAGTATGAGGCTGCTATAGCGAAACAAAAAACCTTAAGTGAAGCGAATAAAGATGTTGTAACTAAAGAACTTCAAACTATGGGTGAAGAGTTACAGGGAATGGAAAAACGCATTAACGATGCACGTGCAAAAGCTCAACAAGATGTTGCTACTAAACAAGGTGAATTGTTTGTTCCAATTAACCAGAAATTTGAAACTGCGGTTAAATCTGTAGCTAAGGAAAAAGGTTTGGCTTATGTGTTCGATATTGCTTCTCAGCAAGGTGCCAACAATTTATTGTATTCTGAAGGTGGTGATGATGTTACTGCCGCAGTTAAAACTAAATTAGGTATTTCTGCTTCAGCTGTTCCAGCTGCTCCAAAAAAATAATCGAATCAACCATCAGGAGTGGAAACTCATGATCGCTTCATCACCGATAAAAAGCATTACGCTCTGATGAAAAATATTTAAATTGGCGGACCTGAGGAATATTCCTCAGGTCCGTTTTTTTTAACATGAACAAAACAAATTCAATAGGGGTATTTGACTCCGGTTATGGAGGCTTAACGGTTTTTAAATCCATTATAAAGGAGCTCCCTGAATATAACTATATCTATCTTGGAGACAATGCACGTGCACCCTATGGAGATCATTCTTTTGAAACCGTTTATGAATATACGCTTGAATGCGTAGAATGGCTTTTTGCCCAGGGCTGTCCTTTGGTGATTCTGGCTTGTAATACGGCTTCTGCCAAAGCCCTGCGCACTATACAGCAAAAAGTACTTCCAATAAAATATCCTAACCACAGGGTGCTTGGGGTGATCCGCCCAACGGCAGAAGTGATTGGCAATTACACCAAAAGCAATACGATTGGAGTGATGGGAACCCGTGGTACGGTGAATTCAAATTCTTATCCTATTGAGATCGAAAAATTCTATCCTCAGCTAAAGGTTGTACAGCAAAGTTGTCCAATGCTGGTTCCACTGATAGAAAATAATGAACACCTGACATCCGGGGCTGATCATTTTATCCGTAAATATCTGGAGGAACTGCTGGGCAACGCACCGGATTTGGACTGTATTCTTTTGGCATGCACACATTATCCTTTGCTGATTCCAAAACTTGAACGATTACTTCCTAAGGAGATCTCCCTGATTTCGCAGGGTGAGATCGTTTCTGCGAGTCTGGCACAATACCTGCGTAACCATCCTGAAATCGTTGATAAAATCGGGCAACAAGGGCAACGGTTATTCTATACCTCTGGGGACACTACTGTTTTTGATACGAACGCATCTTTATTTTTTGAACAAACAGTACAGTCAAAACAAGTGCATCTTCTGCGTTAGGGCTTGCTTTGTGGGCCGTATTTAGCTGTTAGTCAGAGAATAGTAAATCCGGCGAAAGATTCTACTTCTTTCTAGGTTCTGAGTTTTATAAACGGTAAATTTGCGGCTCAAAACACACATCAATGAGTGACCAGATAAAACACGAGTGCGGAATTGCTTTTATCCGTCTTTTGAAACCCCTATCTTATTATCAGGAAAAGTATGGAACAGCCTTATACGGTTTAAATAAGCTGTACCTGCTGATGGAAAAACAACACAACCGTGGTCAGGACGGTGCAGGTATTGCAACCATCAAACTGGACGTAAAACCAGGTCATCGGTACATCAGCCGTTATCGTTCCATGGCGCAGAATGCAGTTGCAGATATCTTTGGATATGTACAAAGCAAGTTTGTGGACATTCAGAACGAAACACCGGAACTGATGAAAGACACAGAGTGGCTGAAAGCAAATGTCAGCTTTATCGGGGAGGTGCTGATGGGACACCTTCGTTATGGTACACACGGACAAAACAGCATAGAGAATTGCCACCCGTTTTTACGTCAGAACAACTGGATGACAAGGAACCTGGTTATTGCCGGTAATTTCAATATGACCAATGTAGATGAATTACTGGAGCAATTGTATGAGCTTGGACAACATCCAAAGGAAAAAGCAGACACTGTTACTGTACTGGAAAAGATCGGACACTTTTTAGATGATGAAAACCAGGAATTATTTGATGCGTATAAAAAAGAAGGATTTGATAACGTAGAGATTACGCACAAAATATCTGATGGATTAAATATTGCCAATATACTTCGCCGCTCTGCGAAAACATGGGATGGGGGATATGCCATTTCAGGAATAGTTGGAAACGGAGATGCTTTCTTTATGCGTGATCCAGCTGGTATCCGTCCTGCATTTTACTATGTTGATGATGAGATTGTTGTTGCAGCTTCAGAGCGCCCGGCGATACAAACGGCTTTTAATATTGCGTTTAAAGATGTTAAAGAAATTGAGCCCGGACATGCATTGATCGTAAAAAAAGACGGAACGGTAACTCAGGAAATGTTCAGGGAGCCCCTGGAAAAAAGAGCCTGTTCTTTTGAAAGGATTTACTTTTCAAGAGGATCAGATGCAGATATCTATAAAGAAAGAAAACACCTTGGAAGCCTGCTTTGCAAACAAATCTTAAAAGCGGTAGATGGCGACCTTAAAAATACCGTATTCTCTTTTATCCCTAATACAGCCGAAGTTTCTTTTTATGGAATGGTGGAGGGAATTCATGGCCATATCCGTCAGTTGCAGAAAGATGCTTTGCTTGGACGAAAGGAATTGATGAATGACCAGGAACTGGATGAACTCTTGTCTTTGAGCCCGAGGGTGGAAAAACTGGCCATCAAAGATGTTAAGTTGAGAACATTTATTACACAGGACGCTGATCGTCAGGATATGGTAGCACACGTGTACGATACCACTTATGGGGTGATCAAAAATCATACAGATACACTGGTGGCCGTAGATGACTCTATTGTAAGGGGAACTACACTTAAACAGAGTATTATCAAGATCATCGACAGGCTTCACCCTAAAAAGATCATCATTGTTTCTTCAGCGCCACAGATCCGTTATCCGGATTGCTATGGTATCGATATGTCTAAGATGGGACAGTTCGTTGCTTTTGAAGCTGCAATACAACTGCTACATGAAAGAGGCTTAAAGCATATTATTGAAGAAGTTTATGATAAATGTAAAGCTTCGCTATTGTTGCCTAAAGAAGAGATTGTAAATCACGTAAAGGATATCTATCGTCCTTTTACACAGGAAGAAATCTCTGCGCAGATAACGAAGATCATTACACCGAAGGATACAGTTGCTGAAGTAGAGGTGATCTACCAAACGCTGGATAACTTACATATTGCTTGTCCAAATCACACTGGCGACTGGTATTTCTCTGGAAATTACCCGACCCCGGGAGGAAATAAAGTAGTAAACAAAGCATTTGTAAACTGGAAAGAAGGAAGTAACCAGAGAGCTTACTAAGTGTTTTAACAGATAAAAAAAGCCCTTGCCTGAAATCAGGCAAGGGCTTTTTTTATCTGTAATATTTTAGGATGACTTCAACAAACAACCTGATGGCAAAGATAATGATCACCCCTCCGGCTATGCGGTTTAGGGTCTGGATAGATTTTTCTTTAATCTTGTACCTCAGTTTTGCTGCATAATAGGTTTTTATGGAATCCATGGAAAGTTGTGTAGCCATAGCAATGATAAAGAAGACGATCTTCTCGTTCATATCATAATGCAATTGTACAGAAACAATTCCGCCAACCATGATCCAGAACATTAGGGTGGTTGGCGACAGCAGGCACATCAGGAAACCTTTGATAATATAACCCCGTTTCCGGATTTTGATCTTTTCATCAATTTCGTAATTGACCTTTACTTTCTTAATCAGATAATACAGGCCAATACCCAATAGGAAGAGGCCACCAATAATACCTATGTACTGATTGTATTTTGAATTGTAGTTTACAAACTGTGAACTGAAAATGGTGGCGCTGATGAATACGATGTCACTTAGTATAACGCCAATGGCTAAAGAAAATCCCGCTTTAAATCCCTTCTCAATACTCGTTTTAATCATGGAGAAGAATACAGGCCCCGTTAAAAACGAAAACAAAATCCCTGCACCTATCCCTTGTAATATTGCTTCAAACATCTAACCTAAACGTATTTTTATGCAATATGCAATTTTATACCTTAAATACTCCTATTTTTTTTACTAGTTTTAGCGTGTAAACAATACACTTTGGTATACAACAATTTTTATTTAAGTTTAGCGCTTAAAACTTTTCACTAACCATAAACATGGAACAACAAACACAGACCAAATGGGGGCAGTTCATACCCCTCGTCACGGTATTCTTTTTTTGGGGCTTTGTAGCCGCCAGTAATGACATCTTAATTCCCGTTTTCAAAAAAGCCTTTGACCTTACCCAAAGCCAAAGTCAATGGGTGTCATTAGCCTTTTACATTGCATATACCGTAGGTTCATTAATCTATAATGCAGTTTCGGTTCTTATGAAACAAGATCTTGTTAACAAGATCGGTTACAAAAATTCATTGGCATTAGGTCTGGTTATTTCTGCTGTAGGAACTTTATTGTTCTATCCTGCGGCCAACTTAGGCTCCTTTCCGCTGATGTTGTCTGGTCTGTTCATTGTTGCCCTTGGGTTCTCCCTGCAGCAAACAGTTGCCAACCCGCTTGCTATCGCTTTAGGTCCAATTACAACTGGGTCACAGCGTTTAACGCTTGCCGGAGGGATCAACAATTTTGGTACAACGATAGGTCCTCTGATTGTGAGTTTTGCTATTTTTGGTTCCTTGTCCAGTGCAAGTGAAAACGTAAGTATAGAAAGCGTTAAAGTTCCTTATCTGATTTTAGGCGTTGCTTTTATTGTGGTGGCGATATTCCTGAAATTGTCTTCTTTACCCGACAGGCCAACCCTGGTTGAGGCTAAAGTAGAGGATTCAAGTATGAAAGGCTCAGCTTTAAAATACCCTCAACTGGTATTAGGAATGGTTGCAATTTTTGTTTATGTAGGTGTCGAAGTATCAACTGCCAGTAATCTTCCCGCTTATATGGAAAGAGATCTTGGATTTGCAATTAAAGATATTGCACCCTATGTATCTCTGTATTGGGCAAGTATGATGATTGGCAGATGGACCGGCGCGGTTGAGGCTTTTACAGATAATGTAGGTACCCAGAAAATATTAAGATTTATTGCCCCTTATTTGGCTTTTGCTATCTTCTTAGGCGTGAATGCAATGTTTCATCATGACCTTGCGCCGTTTTATGTATATGGATTAATTATCCTGGTATTGATCATTGCGGATATGGCGAGTAAAGGAAATCCGGCCAGGATGCTCCTTATATTCTCTTTTATAGGGATTACAGCTTTGTTGATCGGTATGTTTACCAAAGGTATGGTGAGTGTATATGCCTTTACCAGTGTGGGATTGTTCTGCAGTACCTTATGGCCTTGTATCTTCACTTTAGCAGTAAGCGGACTTGGTAAAAACACCAGCCAGGGCAGTAGCTTCCTGATCATGATGATCATGGGTGGTGGTATCATCAGCTGGGTTCAGGGTTATGTGTCTGAATTCACCGGTATCCAGTACAGTTATGTTGTAGGTATTATCTGTTTCTCTTACCTGGCATTTTATGCCTGGAGAGTAAGCGGGATCCTGAGGTCGCAGGGCATCAGTTTCGATAAGAAACTTTCCGGCGGACACTAGAGGAATAAAACGATAGAGAAATCCCTCCCTGAATAAATAAGGGAGGGATTTTTTTTTCCTCTATATTTGCATCCCGTTTAATTGAAAAACAGTTCCATGAAGAAAGGATTTAAAGATATATTTATGCACCTGGCCACAGATCTGTCTGCCCGTTCACATTGTGTCAGGGCCCAGGTAGGCGCCGTTTTAACCAAAGATACCCGGATCATCTCCATAGGCTATAACGGCCCTCCTTCGGGCACACATAACTGTGATGAAGAATGGCCTGAAACGGGTTGTGACAGGGACTCCAGGGGCAGTTGTTCTCTTGCATTGCATGCAGAAGAAAATGCCATCCTGTTTGCTACCAAGAATGGTTCCAATATTGAAGGTGGAACTTTATATACCACATTGTCCCCCTGCATTGCCTGCGCACGTTTAATTCTCTCTTCAGGCATCAAGGTAGTGGTTTATAAAGACTCTTATGCAGAGTATAAAGGACTTCCGAGCGATGAGGGGGTTGATTTCTTAAAAAGATTCGGTGTAGAAGTGAATAAATACTAACTTTGTGTCCATGCTAGAAAAAATCATAATTCTCGATTTTGGATCCCAATATACACAGTTAATTGCACGCAGAGTTCGCGAATTAAACGTTTATTGCGAAATATATCCTTTCAATAACATTCCAGAGTTTTCATCAGACGTAAAAGGTGTTATCTTTTCCGGTAGTCCTTATTCGGTACGCCAGGAAGATGCTCCTCAAATCGACCTGTCCAGATTCCATAAAAACTATCCAGTACTGGCTGTTTGTTATGGTGCTCAATACATTGCTCAGCAATCCGGAGGGGAAGTTCAGGCTTCTTCTACAAGGGAATACGGAAGGGCAAATCTGAATTATGTAGCTAAAGGAAATCCACTTTTCAAAAACATTTCCTCAGATTCTCAGGTGTGGATGTCTCATGGAGATACCATCACTGTTGTTCCTGAGGATTTTGAGCTGATTGCCAGTACAGACAGCGTAAGAGTTGCTGCCTTCCAGGTTAAAAATACCCAAACTTACGCAATTCAGTTCCACCCGGAGGTAACCCACAGTTTGGATGGCAAGCAATTGCTTCAAAACTTCCTGGTTGATATCTGTGGATGTCATCAGCAGTGGACACCGGATGCCTTTGTGGAAACGACTATAGCCGACCTTCAGGCAAAATTAGGAAATGATAAGGTTGTACTTGCCCTTTCCGGAGGTGTGGATTCCAGTGTTGCTGCAATCCTGTTGCACAAGGCTATCGGGAAAAACCTGCACTGTATTTTTGTTGATAATGGTTTGCTTCGTAAGGGAGAATATAATGCGGTTCTGGAACAATACAAACATTTGGGATTGAACATCAAAGGTGTAGATGCCAAAGACCGTTTTTTAAGTCAGCTGGCAGGTATTAAAGACCCGGAATTAAAACGCAAGGCTATTGGTCGTGTATTTATTGAAGTTTTTGACGACGAAGCACATTTGGTACAGGATGTAAAATGGCTGGCGCAAGGGACTATTTATCCCGATGTGATCGAATCCGTTTCTGTTAAAGGTCCTTCAGCAACTATAAAATCACACCATAATGTAGGTGGACTACCAGACTTTATGAAGTTAAAGGTAGTAGAACCATTAAATACACTCTTTAAGGATGAAGTAAGAAGAGTAGGGCGTTCATTAGGTCTGGAAGATTTTATTATTGGCCGCCATCCTTTCCCTGGTCCGGGGCTTGCCATCAGGATCCTTGGAGAAGTAACAGCCGACAAAGTCGCTATCCTTCAGGAAGCTGATGCCATTTATATCAATAACCTTAAAGAAGCCGGTCTTTACGATAAAGTTTGGCAGGCCGGAGCCATCTTCTTACCTGTACAATCTGTTGGGGTAATGGGAGATGAGCGTACCTATGAGAATGTAATTTGTCTCAGGGCTGTAGAATCTGTTGATGGAATGACTGCCGACTGGTGTCATCTTCCATACAATATACTCGCTAAAATTTCTAATGAAATCATTAACAAAGTAAAAGGAATAAATAGGGTAGTATATGATATTAGTTCAAAACCACCGGCTACGATTGAGTGGGAGTAAATATTTCCTATTGATCCTTCTTGGGCTGTACCTTTCTTCCTGTTCGAAAAAGGTACGGCCCAATAAGAATAAAGTTACAGCCGAAGTCAAAAAAGAAGAAGATAAACCCACCAGGAAATTTACCCAGGCGAGTATTTCTTTGCTTGTTCCATTTAAACTGAACGAGTTTAAGCCAAAAACGGAAAATAAAGCCGATATAGAGCGATATGCCATGGCCATTGATTTCTATCAAGGCTTTAAAATGGGAATTGATTCTGCGGCTGCTGCAGGCTTAAATTTCAAGGTGAATGTTTATGACACCCGGGATGACAATGATCAGCTGAACCGCTTGTTCAATACCGGCAGTTTATTGGAAAACAATTTGATTATTGGTCCGGTCTTTCCGGATGGGCTTAAAGCAATGGCTGCCTATTCCATTGCCCACCAGCTACCAGTTGTTTCTCCATTGGCCGCTACACAGCCATCAGAGTTTGGAAACCCGAACCTCATTTCCATAGTTAATAATATAGACCTTCATGCCAAGAAGATAGGCAACTTTATTGTCAGGAAATATGATCCGGCAAATACGGCTGTGATATTGATCAATACCAGGAAGAATGGAGATGAAACCCTGGGAGAACCATTGAGGGAATACTTTGTTTCGCAAAAAGCCAGCAAATTTAAATTCGAAGAATATGCTTCTGTTTTTACCATGGAAACAAAAGCTGTGAAAACTAAAAAATATGTGGTCATGCTGAGTTCGTCTGATCGGAAGTTTGTAGCGGCAAGTATAGATAAACTGGTGAAAATGAAGAAAGCAGGGTTTGATATTGATCTTTTTGGTCATCCTGACTGGGTGAAGCAAAATTATACGACAGAAAAACTACAACTGCTCAATACGATAATCACTTCTTCCTATAAGGTAAATTACAAGAGCCCTGTAGTGATAGACTTTGTAAAAAAGTACCGCAGGGCATTTAGTTTTGAGCCAAGTGAGTATTCTTTTAAAGGCTTTGATATTGGTTATTTCTTTGGAAAACAACTGTCGGAACATGGAGAAGGTTTCCTGAAATACTTAACCAGAGAACGATATAAGGGTTTGCATAATTCCTTTAATTTTATCCATGACCCTCAATATGGGTATATCAATACCAGCCTGATGCTTTTAAAGTATAAGGACTACGATTTAAATATAATAGAATGAGATTAGAGCACCAGATTAAAGCTTTTGAGCTGATCTTGAATAGCTATGACGGCGCTTTGCCGCTGCACCGGTTTTTAGTGGGACATTTTAAAAAGTATAAACAAATGGGCTCTTCTGACAGGCGTTGGGCCAGCCGGTACATTTATAGTTTTTATCGCCTTGGTAAAGCTTTACCTGCAGAAAATACATTGCAGCGTCTCGCTGTTGCCGATTTTTTATGTAACAACATCAGCAGTTTGATGATTGAGGCATATTTGCCGCACCTTGCCGAGCAAGTAGAACTTCCTGTCCCGGCCAAACTTGCGCTGGTCGGTGACCTATACCCTGCGTTCCATCTTGAAGACGTATTCCCTTTTTTCGGGTTACTTTCTGGGGAGATTGATAAAGAAGCCTTCTTACAGTCTTTCTTTATCCAGCCGGACTTGTTCATCAGGATACAGCAAAATCAATCTCTGGGGATCCTAAATGCCTTAAAGGAAGCGAATATAGCGGTGCATGATATCGATGAGAAAACATTTGGACTTCCGAACGGAACTAAACTGGAACAGGTATTACCCAACCAGGGATCCTATCAGGTACAAGATCTGTCTTCTCAGAAAACAGGTGCCTTTTTCCAGCCTCAAAAATATGATTACTGGTGGGACTGTTGTGCTGCTTCTGGTGGAAAATCTCTGTTGTTACACGATCTGGAACCAAAGATTGAATTGTTGGTGAGTGATGTACGGGAAAATAGCCTGCGCAATCTGGAGGAACGTTTTCAAATGGCCGGATTGAAAAAATATCAGAAAAAAGTACTTGACCTGCTTCAGAATAATGATCAGGAATTACATCACTATGCTTTTGACGGGATCATTCTGGATGCACCATGTTCGGGTTCTGGTACCTGGGGACGGACACCGGAAATGCTGACGACATTCGAAGAGCATAAAATAGCTTACTTTAACAAACTGCAAAAAAGTATTGCTGCAGGTGTTGTCAAATACCTAAAAGAGGGGAAACCTCTAATTTACATCACTTGCTCTGTTTTTAGACAGGAAAATGAAGATGTGGTGGATTACCTGCAAAAGGAACTGGGGCTGAGCCTGGAACGTATGGAGGTCATCAAAGGTTATCAGGATAAAGCCGATACCATGTTTGCTGCGAGGCTGATCAAGAACTAATCCCTTTTGTTTTGTTGGTGGGGGTGTAGCCAGTGGCGCACGCTTTCCTTCAGATGCCTCAAGGCTTCAATACAGATGGCCAACAGGCCAATAATCAACGTATATTGTTCAAAGCTGTTCATATACTTATCGCTTAACTATAAGACGCAATCCTGCAGAAAAAGTTACAGGTGGGTATTACTTCTGAACAATTTAATAGCAATGGCCAGTAAGATAATTCCAAATGCTTTTCTTAATACATTGAGCCCGGATTTGCCAAATAGCTTTTCCAGTCTTTCCGTGTTTTTCAGAACAAAATAAACGAAAAGCATATTGATCATAATCCCAGCAATAATATTTTGGGTAGCGTATTCTGTTTTTAAGGAAAGTAAGGTGGTCATTGTTCCTGCGCCGGCAATTAAAGGAAAAGCCAGCGGCACAATGGATACAGTTTCAGGAGCATCTCCTTCTTTAAAGATCGTGAGGCCGAGCACCATTTCCATAGCAATAAAGAAGATTACAAAGGAACCTGCAATGGCAAAGGACTCCACATCCAGTCCAATTACTTTTAGTAAAGTTTCTCCGGCAAACAAGAAAATGATCATTAATACTGTGGCAACAATGGTCGCCTTTTCAGACTGGATATGTCCGGCTTTTCTGCGGAGTTCAATCACTACAGGAATAGCACCTAAAATGTCAATGATGGCAAACAAGACCATAGAGGTGGAGAGGATTTGGCGTAGGTTGAATTCCATAGCAGCGAATTTAGACTACAAAGCTAAGCAATAAATGTTGATAAAATAAAAGAGGCCCCTGGTTACAGGGGCCTCTTTTATTTTGATTTAAAGAATCTATCGTGCAGCATTTCTGATCTTACTGTGTTTTTTGCTGTAGGCAAAGTAAATGGCAATACCAATAGCCATCCAGATGGCCAAACGCTCCCAGCTTACAATAGGTAATGAAGCCATCATCAATACACAGACAATAACCCCCAATATTGGAATCAAAGGTACCCAAGGTGTCCGAAAAGGCCTTTCCAGATTTGGTTCTGTTTTTCTCAGGATCAATACCCCTATACAAACCAGGGAGAAGGCAAACAGTGTACCTATACTTACCATATGACCTAAGTCGGAAACCGGTACAAAGCCTGTAAACACACTCACAAAAACCATAAACATCAGATTGGTTTTCCACGGTGTTTGATTTTTATGGTGAAGATCTGAAAACATCTTTGGCAATAAGCCATCTTTACTCATGCTGTAAAATACCCGGCTTTGTCCAAGAAGCATCACCAGGATTACAGAGGTGTAACCGGCAAGGATTGCAATCATTAAAAAACGGTTTAAGAAGGTGTAACCAGTTTGTGCAAACGCCGTTGCAACCGGTTTGGCGTCACCTGCAAATTTGGTGTAATTCTCCAGCCCTGTCATTACATAAGCGAAGAGTACATATAAGATGGTACATACCACCAGTGAACCAATAATCCCGACAGGCATGCCTTTTTGAGGATTTTTAGCTTCCTGTGCCGCTGTACTTACGGCATCGAAACCAATAAAAGCGAAGAAAACAACACCTGCACCTCTAAGGACACCACTAATTCCAAAATGTCCAAAGTCATCACTGGAGAAGAAATCAAAGAAACCACGGGTACCTGCTCTTACCGCCTCTTCACCAGCATTAGGTGGAATGAAGGGATGGTGATTTGCAGAATTAATGAAACCCCAGCCCAGGGCAATGAAGATCAATACAACTGCTACTTTTACAATTACGAGGATATTGTTCACAAAAGACGAATCTTTAGTACCTTTCATCAGTAGCAATGACAGCAGGCAAACGATAACAATAGCGGGGATATTTACAATTCCGCCTTCCCAGGGGCCGTGCAACAGGCTACTGGGAAATTCGATACCGAACTCCAACAGAAACTGAGAGAAATATTGTGACCAGCTGGAAGCGACTGTAGCTGCACTCAGTGCATATTCTAATACTAAATCCCATCCAATGATCCAGGCCATGAATTCACCCATGGTGGCGTAGGAATAGGTATAGGCACTCCCGGCAACAGGAATCATTGAGGCAAATTCTGCATAGCAAAGCCCTGCAAAACCACAACCTACTGCAGCGATGATGAACGAAAGAATAACCGCTGGTCCGGCATTATCTGCAGCAGCGATACCAGTAAGGGAAAAAAGTCCTGCACCTATGATTGCCCCAACACCTAAAGCCACCAGGTTGAAACTGGTCAGGGAACGTTTTAATGTGCCCTCGCCACTCTCATTTGCTTCAGCCAACAGTTGTGGAATAGATTTTTTAAATAGCATATTTTAGTTTGATGATTAAATTGTATGATATTGATTTTTTAAAGAAACTTAAGATTTAGAACCTTGGCTGTATTCATTTCTAATCTTACTGTGTTTTTTACTGTAAGAGAAATAAATGATGATACCCAAAGCCATCCATATGGCCAGACGTTCCCAGCTTACGATAGGCAGTGAAGCCATCATCAGCACGCAAACCAGAATACCCAATATAGGAATTAATGGAACCCATGGCGTCCGGAATGGTCTTTCCAGTCCAGGGTCAGTTTTTCTTAAGATCAATACGCCAATGCAAACCAGGGAAAAGGCAAACAAAGTACCTATACTCACCATATGGCCCAAATCTGATACTGGAACAAACCCGGCGAAAATGCTTACGAAAATCATAAACACCAGATTGGTTTTCCATGGGGTCTGGTTTTTTGGGTGGAGATCAGAAAATACTTTTGGCAATAAACCATCTTTACTCATGCTATAGAATACACGGCTTTGTCCTAATAGCAAAACCAGGATAACAGAGGTATAACCTGCAAGAATGGCAATCATTAAAAAGCGGTTCAGAAAGGTATACCCGGTTTGTGCAAATGCAGTAGCAACTGGTTTGGCATCGCCCACAAATTTCGTGTAGTTTTCCAATCCCGTCATTACATAGGAGAACAATACATACAATAAGGTACATACAACTAAGGATCCAATGATACCAATAGGCATACCTTTTTGTGGGTTTTTAGCCTCCTGTGCTGCTGTACTCACCGCGTCAAAACCAATAAAAGCAAAAAATACAACTCCTGCTCCGCGTAAAACGCCACTGATTCCGAAATGTCCAAAGTCCGGACCGGAGAAAAATTCAAAGAAACTTTTTGTGCCTGCTTTTACGGCTTCTTCACCAGCATTAGGTGGGATAAAAGGATGGTGGTTGGCTGGGTTGATGAAGCTCCATCCCAAAGCTATAAAGATCAATACAACCGCAACTTTTACAATAACCAGGATGTTGTTTACAGAAGAAGAATCTTTAGTCCCTTTCATAAGCAACAGAGATAACAGCGTTACAATAATGATGGCAGGTACATTTACAATCCCACCTTCCCATGGTCCGTGCAGGAGTTTACTGGGAAATTCAATCCCGAACTCCAATAAGAACTGAGAGAAATATTGCGACCAGCTGGATGCTACGGTAGCCGAGCCGAGGGCGTATTCCAGAACCAGGTCCCATCCAATGATCCAGGCCATAAACTCTCCCATAGTAGCATAAGAATAGGTATAGGCACTTCCTGCAACAGGGATCATAGAGGCAAATTCCGCATAACAAAGGCCTGCAAAACCGCAGCCAACTGCAGCTATGATGAAGGAAAGAATAACAGCAGGTCCGGCATTATCTGCCGCTGCAATACCGGTAAGGGAAAAAAGCCCCGCACCAATAATGGCCCCAACACCCAGGGCCACCAGATTAAAGCTGGACAGGGAACGCTTTAAGGTACCCTCTCCACTCTCATTCGC
>NZ_QAIL01000362.1 GCF_003061025.1 Pedobacter sp. HMWF019
GAAGCATGAGCCGAAAAGGCAATTGCTGGGACAACGCAGTAGCTGAGAGCTTCTTTAAGACGCTTAAAGCTGAATGTGTATATCAGCACAAGTTCACCGACAAAGAGCAAGCAGCGCGCATCGTTTTCGAGTATATCGAAACCTGGTACAACCCCAAAAGGCTACATTCTGCACTCGGGTACTTGTCTCCTGAGGAGTTTGGTAGAAACTTAAACAAACAAAATATTGCAGCTTAACCGAATGTCTACTTTATTGTTGCAATTCCATTACAGCAGTATAATAGGTTAAATTAATAATTAAATTACCATCTTTATCCTTAGAGGTTGACATTATCCAATCATTTCACAGTATATTTTGGTTGTAAACACAACATTCGATCAGGAACTTCATTATATCACTATGGAAAGCTAGCGTCTTAGAGGAGGAAGAACAACGAGAATTTGGCTAGTCTTTTTTTATTAAAGTATCAATTATGCCAGACATCTTCTTTTCAAAACTATCTGTATATCCTTCTACAACAGTTGATATTTTTCCTTCCCGATCGATGAGGTAAAATGTAGGGGCTCCCTTTGCAAAATATAGGTTTGCCACATCACCTCCATTTGGATACATTCGATTTTTTATATGCTGACTTTCTTTAAATTCCTTTACTAATTTTTTGCTATCTCTAGTACTAAGACTAAGTATAACAAAGGCTTTATTCTTATATTTATTTTGAAGGTTATCCAAAGTTGCTAAAGATTGAATACAGGGGATACAGCCAACAAAGAAAAAATCTAGTAATACAATTTTGCCTTTAAATTCCGATAATGACGTTTTTTTATCATCGGTATCGTACAGCGTCCAGTTAGGCGCTATTGTGCCTGGCGCCAACAAAGTAGTCTGCTCTGTGGGTTTTTCTTTGAATGGATGGAATCCTGCGGGCTTAACAAAATAAGCAACTTTGACGGAATCCTGTTCAAATTGATAATTGAAATAGTTTTCTTCACTATAATAGTCCGCTGCTTCTTTACTGAAATCAGCAGTCCTAGTCCGGTTCAAAATCCTGAGTGGTAAGCCAGTTACCTTGTCGATAAATAGATGTCTACGAACGTACACATGATCTTTGTTGATAATGGTGTCTGGAATTGCAACAATAAAGTAGACATTCGGTTAAGCTGCAATATTTTGTTTGTTTAAGTTTCTACCAAACTCCTCCGGAGACAAGTAC
>NZ_QAIL01000363.1 GCF_003061025.1 Pedobacter sp. HMWF019
GAACTAAAGTAGTGATTTATATCCACTTAAGATCACTGTAACATGCTTTTTGCATATTTTACCCATGTATCCATGCCAGAACATTCGGGGATGTGACCTTGCGTTGACGATCGACATTCATCAGGCTTTGGTTTTTAAGTATAAAACTGCTTTTAATATAGTAATGGACATCAGAGAATATTATATTTGATTTTAATAGCGATTGCCTGTTTATTTTTTATTAAAAAGATGATGACTAAATTTATAAATGTTCTCTGTTGTGCTGCAGTTTTATTGGCTTCCTGTAAAGTGTTACCTTCTGTAGTTGAAAATAAGTATGTCTATATTCAGAAAGAGGGAAGGGTGCACAGCAAATGGAAGCTGGTGTGGGAAGATGATTTTAATGGCTCTGCAATTGATACCAGTAAATGGAGCAAAATTCCAGCGGGTAAAAGTGACTGGGATAAGCATATGAGTAATCATCCTGGTTGTTATACTCAGGCAGATGGAAAATTATATCTTAAGGGAATCCGAAACCCAGATACTTTAAAAGATCACAGACCTTTTTTGACCGGGGGAGTGTACACTAAAGGCAAATTTGCCTTTCAGTATGGCAAAATTGAAATTCGTGCGAAACTGGGGTGTGCGCAAGGTTCATGGCCGGCCATGTGGATGCTTGCGGAGCAAGATAAGTATGGCAAATACCCTAAGAATGGAGAAATCGATATTATGGAGCACCTTAACTTTGATGACATCATTTATCAAACCACGCATTCCTATTATACGCTCAACTTGAAACAAACAGATAAACCGCCGCATTCCGGAAAAGGGAAGCTAGACATCAACGAATTTAATACTTTTGGATTGGAATGGTATCCGGATAAACTGGTGTTTACTTTAAATGGAGTAGAAGCTTTCCGCTATCCCCGCATCACCGGTGTCGATGCCAGCCAATGGCCTTATGATCAGCCTTTTTATGTAATGATCGACCAGCAGCTGGGTGGTAGTTGGGTAGGAAAGGTACAACCCGATCAGTTGCCCGTACAGATGGTTATTGACTGGGTAAAGGTTTACCAATAGTTTTTCTGTAAGCAGTTAAACTCATTTTTTTGTGTTTTTTGAAAAGCTTATTGAGATGACTGCCGTCCGAAAAACCAAATTCGGCGGCAATTTCATTGATTCTTCTATCGCTGAATTTTAAACGATGTTCGATCAGCCTCATCCTGTAGCTGGAGATGTATTGCTGAATGGTCTCTCCACAATGGTTTTTAAAATAACTTCCCAGATAAGTTTCGGATATGTCAAAGGCCTCGCCCATAGCCAGGGCCGTTAGTTTTGGAGGGCAATAAATATTGTTCTGGATGTGATTAATGATTTCTACAATGCGTTTATCTGTGTTTACTTTCAGATGAGGAGGCCTGATTTTAGAGATATTTCTTGCAGCAATAACAATCAAGGCATTAATAAAATGGAGGTTCAGGTCTTCATAATAGAGGTTGCTGCTGTTGATCCCGTCCAGGATGGATTCTACAATTTGTTTTACTAAAACTCCGTCTGCTTTATCATGGATCACACAACCCGATAAGTGAGTGGCATAATACAGCAGGCACTCCATATGATGAATGTTCTTCCACTGGTATTCCTGTATGTAACTGCTGTTAAAGCGGATCAGAAGGAATTCTGTAGTTGTGGATATCTCAAATGCATGGTGATCATTTGGGGTAAGCAACAACAAGTTTCCTGCGCGGTAAGCCATTTTGTTAGCGTTGAGGATCAGCTGGCCGCTCCCTGAAATGATATAGTTCATTTCAAAGAAACTATATTGCTTGTTTCCGATAGGACAAGAGTCGACCTTCAGATATTCGACCTCAACACATTGATGGATATTTTCCTTTACCATATCACAAAATTACCATTTTATCATTGAAATGAACCGATATTTTGGTGTAAAATCGGTCTATTTTTGGGAAATTAATTCTGTTTAAAAATGAAATCTGTTTTTCGTATTAAAAAAAACACCCTTGCTCTTGCTGCTATTTCCTTGTCTTCTTTAATGTTTGGCCTGGAAATTTCCAGTGTTCCTGTGATCCTTTCTACACTTGAAAAGGTACTTTATGGAGATTTTAAAGATGTTCAATGGGTTATGAATGCCTATACTATTGCTTGTACTACTGTTTTAATGGCTGCGGGTACCTTGGCCGACCGCTATGGCCGCAAGCGTATCTTCGTTATTGGTTTAGTTTTATTTGGCCTCACTTCATTGATTTGCGGGCTGGCACAGGGGATGCCTGTATTAATTGTGAGCCGTTTTCTACAGGGTATAGGAGCGGGTACCATGTTGATTTGTCAAATCGCCACTTTATCTCATCAATTCCGGGCAGGTAAGGAGCGGAGCAGAGCTTTTGCTGTATGGGGTGTTATTTTTGGAATCGGTTTGGGCTTCGGGCCCATTATTGGCGGGATGATTGTTGCTTTTGCCAGCTGGAAATGGGTTTTCCTGGTGCACTTTCCTTTAAGCGCCATCACGCTGCTATTGTTGTTTGGTGGGGTGGAAGAATCCAGGAATCCCTATGCGCAGCGCCTGGATATATGGGGAACGATCTCCTTGTCTGCTGCGGTTTTTGCCTTGATCTATTTTATTACACAAGGTCCTGATCTCGGATTTACAAGTACGGCAGCGATCGGTATTCTGATCCTATCGGTGCTGAGTTTCTGTGTTTTTCTCTACGTGGAAAAAATAAGTCAGCATCCTATGTTTGATTTTTCGGTATTCCGTATCCGCAATTTCTCGGGCGCTATTGTGGCTTCTGCGGGAATGAATTTCGCCTTTTGGCCATTTATGATCTATCTGCCTATTTATTTTCAAAGCGGGCTTGGCTATGATTCTATTCTAGCCGGAGTATCGCTGCTGGCCTATACGTTGCCTACATTGGTTTTTCCTCCGCTGGCAGAAAAGATGTCGGTGAAATACAGGCCTGGTGTGGTTATTCCTTTTGGTCTTTTTACCATTGGTATCGGTTTTCTGCTGATGCGTTATGGCATCCGTGCCGAGCAAAGTAGCTGGTTAACGATGCTTCCGGGGTCGCTTGTAGCAGGTATCGGGCTTGGCTTAACGAATACACCAACGACCAACACCACTACAGGCTCGGTATCGTCTAACCGTGCAGGTATGGCATCTGGTATTGATATGAGTGCGCGGTTAATTACACTGGCCATCAATATCGCACTAATGGGCTTCATTTTGATCTCTGGTATTTTTTCTCATTTGAAAAACGCACTTTCAGCTTCTTATACAGAAGCGCAGTTACAGGCCATGGCCGAAAAAATAGCTACAGGAAATGTTTCTGGTGGTGTAGCACATGCTGCGTTGGTGCATGGTTTTGATCTGGTTACGCTGTTTAGCAGTATTGGAGTGCTGGTTTTGGCCGTAGTGAGTTATTTGATATTTAAAAAAGAATAAATTCCAATGAATTTAAAGTAATATTGATTCTCATTCGTTTACTCACTTAATAAACAATAAGTAGTGCCGAAAAAAGATTCACAAAATATCATCCGTGCGGTTGCAGATTATGGAAAACGTCTGTTCGGTTTTATCCGTGGCCGTGTGCATACGGATGAGGATGCGGAAGATATTTTGCAGGATGTATGGTATCAGCTGAGTAATCAGCCGGAGGTAGATGCGATTGAGCAGATCAGTGGCTGGTTGTACCGGGTTGCCCGGAACAAAATTACTGATAAGTACCGTAAACAGAAAGATGAACTGCTCGAAGATCTGAGTTATGAGGACGAAGATGGTGAAATCAGTTTTAAAGAGATCTTATTGGCTGAATCTGATACACCGGAAGACGAGAGTCTTAAAAAGCTATTCTGGGATCAGCTTTTTCTGGCGCTGGAGGAACTGCCCGAAAATCAGCGGTATGTATTTATTCAAAATGAACTGGAAGAGCGTACCTTTCAGGAACTTGCAGAGGAGACAGGTGAAAACATCAAAACTTTGATTTCCAGAAAGGGTTATGCGGTGAAACACCTGCGCAGCCGCTTACAAAATTTATATCAGGAATTTATTAATTACTAAAT
>NZ_QAIL01000364.1 GCF_003061025.1 Pedobacter sp. HMWF019
GGGCAGGGATTACAAACTAAAAACTAAACTTAATTTACTTTCGTTACATCTCCGCTTTTAGAGGAGCTATTTCTTAGCGAGGCATCTCCTTTATAGTGGATGTCACTGCCTCCGCTGGCACTTGCTTCAAGCGCACGTGTTACATATACATTGGCATCTGATCCGCCGCTGGAGCTTACCTTCGCATTCTCTACTTTAAATTCATAGGCTTTGATATCGCTTCCTCCGCTCGATTGAATATCCATATTGGTTGCACTGCCTTTGAGTGTTACATCAGAACCACCACTGGCCTGGAGCTGGAAATCTCTTGTGGTAAGATCTAATTTAAGATCAGAACCACCGGAAGCCCTTACATTCAGGCGGTCGGTTTTTATAGGGGCCTGACTAAAAACGTCGCTGCCTCCGCTTGCGGTAAGTGCCGTTAATGTTTTAAAGTTTACATAAGCCTTGATGCTTTGCCCTTTAAAAAATCTGCCCCATCCTGAATTGTCTTTATACCGGATGGTCAGGGTATTGCCGTTTTTCTCAACGATTACATTTTTTAACAAATCTTCATGTGCAACAACTTTAACGGCCTCAGTTCCGTTCTGCGTCAGATAAAGGTCGATACCACTGGCTACAGTGATCTCATTGAAATTACTTACAGAAAAATTCTTACTCGGTTGTGCGTAAAGGGTCACAGTGCTTAAGCAATAGACCAGCGCCAGGACCAAGATTGATTTAATAGAGTATAAGGTTCTCATGCGATTAGGTTTTACTTAATTTAGACGCACAAAGTATTGAAACGTTGCAAACTTTAGAAAATATTTTTTAAATATTTGATTATGATCGTTAAAATAGTTCTTTTTGTAGGACAAACAATGAACAAATGGCCGATTCTCAATTAGTAGTTCTGGATAAAATACAAATACAGCAAAAGATCAACCGGATCGCTTATCAGATCCTGGAAGACAATCTTAATGAAAAGGAGATTGTACTGGCTGGTATATGGGACAGAGGCTATAAGCTGGCTTTGAGGCTTAAGGAGGTTCTGTTAAAGATTTCCGATCTGAAGGTCCTCATCCTTAGGATTGATCTGGAAAAGAACAACAGTAAACTGGTGGCCAGTACGGATCTGGATGAAACGAAGTGGAAGAATAAAGTGATCATATTGGTGGATGATGTGCTGAATAGTGGTAAGACACTGGCATACGGATTAGGTGTGTTTTTAAATACCCCCCATAAAAAGATCCGCACCGTTGTGCTGGTAGACAGAAGCCATAAGATTTTTCCGATTGCCACTGATTTTGTGGGTTTACAAATGGCTACAGTACTCAAGGAGCATGTAGATGTGATTCTGGATGTAGACGGACAGGAAGACTGTGTGTACCTGAGTTAGGCATTTGTTTTTCTGGCTGTTTTTTTGCACTTTAGAGGATGCACCAGCCGCGTAAGAATTCAATTGTTCAGCAGGTCTTTTCCTGGTATATCGATTATCTCTTTAAAAGGGATTTCTCTTCTTACATTTACACCACAGACCTCCATGTCAAAGAAGAAGAGGCTATTCTTTTGCTGTCTAATCATTTTAGCTGGTGGGATGGTTTTGTTATGGTTTACCTAAATAAAAAGGTATTTAAGAAGCAGTTTCATGTACTGGTAACCGGTGAGGATTATAAAAAGCAATGGTTCTTAAAGTATTTTGGTGGCTTTGCCCCGGAACAAAAAGGTAAAGATGTGGTAGAGACGTTACTGTATGCAGGGCGTTTGCTGGATGATCCTTTGAACCTGGTCCTGTTGTTTCCACAAGGTAAATTGCATTCGGGTCATGTAGGCAGCATCACTTTTGAAAAAGGGATTATGCAGGTGCTCAACGCTTCCAAAAAGAAATTTCAAGTGGTTTTCTCCGCAACTTTATGTGATTACTTTAACCAGCGCAAGCCTCAGATGAGAACTTATCTTAAAGATTGGGAAGCTGAAGAGTATGTGAGTTTGCAATTGCTTAAAAGCGAATATAATAAGCATTATGACCATGCGCTGAAACAGCAGTCAAAAATTGCACTATAAAGGCTACTGGTTTTTATGTATTTTTGCAGAAAGAAAGAGAAAATATGTCCTATAATTTAACGGTTACTATAGATAAAGATTCTGGATTCTGTTTCGGCGTGGTCTATGCTATTGAAATGGCAGAGGATATACTGGATCATGAAGATTATCTATATTGCCTGGGAGATATTGTTCATAACGACGAAGAGGTCAGGAGGCTAACCGATAAGGGATTGCGGATCATTGATCACGAACAGCTCAAATCGCTTAAAAACGAGAAGGTATTGGTTCGTGCACATGGTGAGGCGCCTTCCACCTATGAACTGGCTCTGAAAAATGAACTGATCCTGATAGATGCTTCGTGCCCGGTAGTTTTAAAATTACAGAACCGGATCAAGAACTCTCATGATGAGGGAGAGCCTATTCTTATTTTTGGAAAACACGGCCATGCCGAGGTTATTGGTTTACAAGGGCAAACGGATGGTCAGGCCATTGTATTTCAGGACCTGTCAGAACTCGATGATATGAATCTGCCATCGTCATTTACCCTGTATAGTCAGACGACCAAAAGCACAGATAAATTTTATCACATCAAAGACCAGTTGTTGAGCAGGGGGTATGAAGTTAAAGCTAATGATACGATTTGCAGGCAGGTATCTAACCGCTACGGCGACCTGGAAAAGTTTGTGGTTAATTTTGATAAGATCATCTTTGTCTCTGGAAAAAAGTCGTCCAATGGCAAGGTATTGTATGATGTTTGCAAAAAATACAACGACAACTCTTACTTTATCTCCAATGTAGAGGAAATAGATTTATCCTGGTTTAATCCGAATGACAGGGTTGGGATTTGTGGGGCAACTTCAACACCAATGTGGCTGATGGAGCAGGTGAAAGCATTTCTTCTTCATCATTAAAAAGTAATTATTAGTTTTCGGAAAACAGATTAGGCATTATAACGCGTTGATTCGTTATTTTTGGGCAATTTATGGGAAAAAAGGGTATATTATTAGTGAATTTAGGGACTCCAGACAGTCCGGAAGTTAAAGATGTTCGTAGATATCTTGATCAGTTTCTAATGGATGAACGGGTGATCGACATTCCCGCTTTCAACAGAACACTTTTGGTTAAAGGAGTTATTGTTCCTTTCCGAAGCCCTAAAACATCTAAACTCTATAAAGAAATCTGGGACGAGAATGGATCTCCTTTACTGTATTTCAGTAAGATCCAGGCCGCCCTGTTGCAGGACCAGCTTGGACCAGATTATCAGGTGGAACTGGCTATGCGTTACCAGAATCCTTCTATAGCTTCCGCCCTGGAGAAAATGAAAGCCAATTTGGTGGAAGACATCCGGGTCATCCCGATGTTTCCGCAATATGCATCAGCCAGTACCGGATCTGTGATACAAAGTGTGATGGAAATCCTTGGTAAATGGCCCACGGTGCCCCCGGTATCCTTTGTCAGCTCCTTCCATAACAATGAACTTGTATTAGAGGCTTTTGCTGAAAATGCGAAGAAATATCAGCCTGAAACTTATGATCATATTTTGTTCAGTTTTCACGGGCTTCCAGAGCGGCAGTTGTTGAAATGTGACCATACAGGAAGCTATTGTTTGAAAAAGGACAATTGCTGTGAGACATTAAATGATACCAATAAATATTGCTATTCTGCTCAAGGGCATGATACAGCAAAGCTGATCGCTCAAAAACTAAATATAGCCAGAGAGAACTATACGGTTTGTTTTCAGTCCCGTTTAGGGAAAGAACCTTGGGTACAGCCTTACACTACTGACGTGTTAAAGAAACTGGCTGCTGAAGGCAAGAAACGCCTGCTGGTCTTTAGCCCTGCTTTTGTTGCAGATTGCCTGGAAACTTTGTATGAGATCACAGTAGAATATCATGAAGAGTTTAAGGCATTGGGCGGAGAACATGTTCAACTGGTGGAAAGTTTGAATGACCATCCTAAATTTATTAAAGCTTTGGTGGAGCTGGCTAAAAACTAGTTCAGATATTTGCTGATTTCTTTCAGAATACCTGCAGTGGCACCTTTTTTCTCTTTCACGTAGTCTTTTGCAATTTGCCCGAAGGCTGGCTGGCCGGAGAAATGTTCAAAGGCATTTTTCAGCTCCTCTTCGTTATGGATACTGATGGCTGCTTTTCTTGCAACCAGGTCTTTGGCTTCCTGAAATTTCTCGTACCTGGGACCAAAGATAACCGGTAAACCAAAAGCGGCAGCTTCCAGCGTATTGTGTATACCCGTCCCAAATCCGCCACCAATATAAGCGATAGTACCATATTGATAAAGTGAAGATAAAAGGCCAATATTGTCTATGATCAGCACTTGATTATCCATTAAAGAGGTCTGTAAGGCAGAATATCGGATGGCCGAAGGGAATAGTTTTTCTATTTGTCGGATATGATCAGCTCCAATTTCATGAGGTGCCAGTATAAGTTTCCAGTTGGGATTTGCTATGGTAAGATTGGCCAGCAGGTTTTCGTCGGCCGGCCAGGTACTGCCGGCCAGCAGGACAGGGGCACGGGAAATAAATTCCTCGATCAGGGGCAGGGATTTAACAGCTTCCGCATTTTCGTAAACCCGGTCAAAACGGGTGTCTCCACTCAATTCCACATTTTGTAAGCCGATTTGCTTAAGCAGGTTTACACTTTCTTTATTTTGGACAAAAAACCAGGTGATACAATTTAGCATATTGCGGTAGAAACCTCCATACCATTTAAAGAACAATTGATTTGGCCTGAAAATGCCGGACACTAGAAAGAGCGGGATATTCTTC
>NZ_QAIL01000365.1 GCF_003061025.1 Pedobacter sp. HMWF019
GTCCTACTCAGCGCAGCTGAGCAAGAGCTGGCGTTAGTGAAGAAAGAATTGCGTGAAACACAGATGGAGCGCGATATTTTAAAAAAGGATAGCTATCACAATTATTGTTTTCCGAGCTTTTACAGGTTTTGATTTCACCACTTAGAGGATATGTGAACCTGAATACATCTACAGCTGTGAGCTACCTGGCCTATCTTTCGTATATGGCCATCTGCTCTCATCTGTTTTCTAAGAAAGTATCTATAGACGTTATAGCTTGAATACATTTTAACAGGGATTTGTTTAATACAACTCCCTATTAGGATTATTTCTTTTAATAGCAGCCTGTTTACTTTACCAGATATGCTTTCGCATATACTGGGAGCACTCTCCTTTTACCTGTATTTGAAGTTAAAAGGAATATATAGATGGGTCTTCCCCTTCTTATTATTCCTAACGGTAACTTTCGTTGTAACAAAAGGTTATGTTCTGTTGGGTGATATCCTCGACAATAAAGCTGGAGAGATTAATAAAAATAAAATTATAGCTTTAAACCTACCAGTTAAGGACGACAAAACAAATGAAGCATTTGATCTTCTAAAGCAAAAAGGCTACAGCTTTCGTTGTTTGATATTGGAAAGCAACAAAAAAGCAGAGGCATTTGGTGTAAAAACTTGTCCAACTACTGTTTTATTAGACAAAAATCGAAAGATCATTTTTAGAGGCCGGTTATCAGAGGCAGAAAAGTTTATTAACTATCGCTAAGAAAACGAAATCTGCACAATTAAAGAAGGGAATATTGGTTTTATAAAAATCAATGTAAAGATGGATTTAAAGGGTCAGTAAGTGAATCATTTAAGAAGAATGATAAAGCAATAGGATTTTATAGAATTTATAACGCTGGTAATTCATCACCCTCTTATATATCAACATCCCAGACACTCCTCCCAAAAAACCTGCACATCTTTTCACACCCAGGGCCTGTAAGTCCAGTTGGAAAAGAAGTGCAGGTTTTTTCCTTAATACCTGTATGCTTCTACATTTTAAAAATCTCTGCCAGTTTCTTTTCCAGATTTTCGCCTCTAAGATCATAAGCAATAATCTCTCCCTCTGGATTAATCAGTAAACTGGAGGGAATACCCTGAATATTATAAATCTTAGCTGCTTCATTTTCAAATCCATTCAAAGCGCTGATCTGCGTCCAGGGCATGCCATCTTCCTCCACAGCTTTGATCCAAGCCTCTTTCTTATCATCAAATGATACGCCCAGAACCTCCAAACCAGCAGATTTATACCTGTTATACGCACGCAGCACGTTAGGATTTTCACCTCTGCAGGGGCCGCACCAGGAGGCCCAGAAATCAACAAATACATATTTACCTTTAAAATCGTTTAGAGATACAGGTTTTCCATCAGCCGTGTTCTGAACAAAATTTGCAGCCTTTATATTTATTTTTTTCCTCTCTATTTCCTCCAAATAGTACTTCACCGTTTGAGCCGAGCCCGTTTTCTTCACTCCTTCACCAAGCTTATTATAAGCAATTTTTATCATTCCCATATCTCTGTACAGCTTTTCATCCTCCATTCTGCCAAAACGGTCAGCCCCAACAAACACCTGCCTTAACGCTATCCCAGCATAAAATTTAGAAGGATTTTTCTCCGAGAAAAGCACACATTGTTTAGCATATTCCGCTTCAGCATTAAATAAAGCATTTAATGTATTCAGAAATTTAGTATCATCAACATACACACCAGCGCTCCTGGTCTTCGAGAGCTTTATCCATTCGTTATTCAAGCCAGTCATTTTATCTTTCTGAAGCTTCACAAAAGTATTGAACGCCCTTCTTTCCAGCTCAATTTTAGAAGGCGCAATCACAGCCTTTCCAAGGGAATCTTTTGAATTCAACACGTTAGAACCATTTTCCACATAAATATTTAGCTTATCCATATGATCTAAAGTCTCATCTATTTTCCAGGAACGATTCATTAACTCGGCTTTACTGCTCCCATCGTGGCTTAAAACAAGCTCCAGCGAAAGCGGTTGTTTCACTGTAACTCCCTTAAAATAAAATGCTCCATTCTTTAGCGAAATGGTATGTTTGACCGCCGTATTTGCTTTTTGATCATAATAAGTCAGGTAAATTTTAGCAGGGGCATTCAACTTTCCAATCTTACCAGATAAGGTAAAATACTGTTGGGCCATACCAAAGGCAGGTAAAAAACAGGCTATAACAAGCCCTGTCCATTTCATTTTAATGGTTTTCATATTCATTTTTAATTATAGATTATAACTGTTTATCTTTTATTCAATGGCATAGTTGGATTAAAGCTCTGCACGGCCAAAGGAATCTGGAAAGTATAATTTGAGCTCCCCGGTTTAAGTATACTGAGCACCGTAACCCCATCTTTTCCAATCCGCTGCACAGCAGGCATTCTACCCTCCTTGTCCAGGCGCTTCATGTCACTCCAGCGCAAACCTTTAAAAGCCAGTTCCCTTCTTCTCTCCAGGAGTACAGCGGCGATAGCCTCCTCAGTGGTGCTGGCCTTGAGCGGAACATAATTATCTGGCGCAAACCTTTTTGTCCTGATATCCTGATTCACAATTTCCAGCGCACCCGCTATGTCTCCTGCCCTGGCCAAACATTCCGCTTTATCCAGATAGATCTCAGCGTAGGTTAGCCCACGATTTGGATTATACGATTGCAAAGAGCCATAATTATAAGAGCCATCCTCCTTCTTGGTTGCCAGAAATTTAATCCGGAGATCAGCATCCAGATCATATTTCGAAAGCAATTCATTAGAATACCTGAAGGTCAGGTTACCTCCATACCTTACCCATAATTCTTCCGGACTGCTATTGGTAGCTGGTAAAGATGTCCCGATATAATCATTATAATCCAGCAGTACTGCTTTTCCTGAATTTAAAACCAGATTGGCATATTTTAGAGCATTCGTATAATCGCCCATACTCATATAAATACGCGTCAGCATTCCATAAGCCACATTTTTAGTGGCCCTGGTATTGTTGATGTTGCTTACTGGAAGATCTCCAAGTACCGAAGTCAAATCATTGATCATACTGGCATAGGAAACCTGCAAAGACGGCCTTACCGGCAAAGGCTGGCTCACATCCGTACTTATTATATAGGGAACACCATAATTGCTTCCTGCAGTTGCAGGATCAAAAGCCGGAGAAAAGAAAGAAAGCAGGTGAAAATAGTTAAAAACCTTATCTGTCACTGCCTCCGCATACAACTGTTTCTTTTGTTGTGGCGTACCATCAGTAGCAGAAAGCACCCCCTCAGTAACCACGTTTAAATTTGCAATACGGTTGTACATATCCGCCCACAAATCCGGTCGGACCGTCGAATTGTTAATATATTCCACCCAGAAATAAAGATTTCCTTTCGGAGATGTTAAACTTTGAGTGGAAAAACTCTGATCCGCCAAATCATCCGTTGGATATATAACAGGTACATTTAAGCCAAATGGATTCACAATTCCATCAGCATTTAATATACCCTCATAGTCATTGACCGTCTCTGCAATAATAACCCCCTTCGGTTTGATATCCAGAAACTTTTTACAGGATAACATAAACACCACCGGAATGGCTAACGTATATAATAATTTCATTGATTTCATGCTGTTTGTATTTTGTTGAATTTTAAAATTAAAAACTCGTAGACAGAGAAAATGTATAAGCAGGTACAACAGGCAAGCCCCTTTGCCCCGACACATAGTTTAAAGTCTCCGGATCAATATCATTTCCACTAAACACGTACTTATATGGGTTTTGTACCTGAAAAATCAATTTTGTTTGCTGTAAACCCAGCGCACGGGCCAGTTTATTTTTCAAATTGTAGGTAAGTGTCACATCCCGCACCGCGATATAATCCATTTTACGAACAAACTGCATCCCGTACTGATACCCTGCTCTGGTGTCTATATATCCAGGCGTTCCATAGGCCCCACCAAAACCGGGAATATTGGTTGTTTTTTCATCTCCCTGATTTTTCCAGAAGTTTTGAGCCCCATTCACCGGTCTCTGATCAAAAATGCTGGGAGGCTGGATCAAAGCCACATTTCCTCCATAATACATCATCAGCACAGATAAACTAAAATCACCAAAACCAAACTGATTGTTAAATCCCAAAGCATATTTCGGGTCATTTACACCAACAAACTTCAAGGCACTTAAAGGCACATCTACCTGTGGCGAAAAACTCAGCACGACCAAATTTCCATTCTGGTCTCTCACCTGCGGTTGTCCGTTTGCATCCAATCCGGCATAATCTAAGGCAAGAACCGAATTCATCGGATGCCCTTCAATATTTTCTGCCCCACCAGCCCTGGTGAAATTGAAAAAACCACTATACGTATTCTTAACCTTCAATACCTTACTGCTGTTAAAGGACCCCGTTAACTGGGTTCTCCAAAAAAAACTTCCTCTCTGCACATTCAAAGTCGAAATGCTCAGATCAATACCCTTATTTTCAACAGAAGCATTATTGGTTAGCAAATTATTAAAGCCAAGGGTGGGATCAGAGGCAATCTGTGAAAAGATATCCTCCCCCCGCTTTATATAATAATCAAAAGCTCCCGATACACGACTACCCATAATAGAAAAGTCAACGCCGGCATTGAAATTGAAGGTTTTCTCCCATCTCAGCGCATTATTTCTGGGCGCCAGAACAGCATATCCAACCACCGGATTAGGTACATAACTGTTGATGCTGCTTTGAAGCAAATTAAAAGGGCCACTTCCCTTTTTTATATTCCCATTATAACCCGCTGCCGTACGTAGCTTTAATTCATCCAGCCAATTCAGATTTTTCATAAAATCTTCATGACGCAAATTCCAGGAAAGACCTGTTGACCATAAAGGCGTGTAACGAAACTTAGCATCCATACCAAAAAGATTAGACTGGTCAATTCTTAAACTTCCCGTTACCGTATACTTCTGGTTATAGGTATAAGCTCCGTTAACATAGTAAGATAAAAACCGATCTTCTATACTGGTTTCATTAAAATATTGAGAAAACTGCGTCTGATCTCCAACATAACCTCCTACACCAGATACAATATTGCCGATAAAGTCGGGATAGTAATTAAAATTGCCCAACAAGGCTAAATCAACTGGCTTAATGGATAAAGTATTGCCGTTATATCCAAATTGGGTAGATAGCTTACCACTATTACCCATCTGCCGTCTCTCCGCTCCGGCTAGAAAAGAAACATCATGTTTATCTTTCAACAATTTGTTGTAAGTGAGCTGTGCCCTTAGGGTATATGAAGTAAGGCTGTTGTCTTGTGTTTTATTGACTCCTCCCTGTGGAATACCAAAAATCGGGTTACCGGTAACAGGATCCATTTTAGCAAAATAATTGAGCATAATCCGCGTCTCATAGGCATTTTCTGATGCTATACTTACCATTTTATCTATCTGTCTTTCGTATACACCGCCAACTTCCAGGTTTAGCCCGCTTAAAATATTCACCTTCAAATTTCCCTGCGCACGGTACAAATCGCTCCTGGATTTATTTGAAGACTCAAACATCTCTTTATAAGGATAATACATCTCATCATACAAGCCCATAGCAATATTTTCCTGGTTCCCTGCAGAACTAATGGTACCATAACTGTCGCCAAAGCCAAAAAAATTGTAATTCATGGGGGCAAAATAAGATGGCAAAGCATTTCCATTAACATCCAGGAAATGTTGGTATGGCCTAAAAGCCATATAATCGGGAGTAGCTACCTGGTTGCTGTTGCTATTGGTATATACGGTCTGTATATCCAGGCTTATCCTTTTAGAAAGGTCAAAAGCGCCCCTAAAATTAATATTGGTTTTATTAAAATCAGAGAACTTCTCCGATCCCCTGTTGTCCTGTTGGTTCAGACCAAAGAAATAATTGGCTCCTGCGTTACCACCGCCAACATTAAAGTTATAGGTCTGCAACAATTGATTCTGGAGAAAAATCTTCTTATAGTCTTCTGTATTATCATAGGCCGCCAGTTCATTATAAGCTTGCTCTGCCTCAGCAGCAGTAATTTTATTGTTGTATAAATCATCCGTAATGCTAAAAACGGGTGTATAAGTTCCATTGACCTGATCTATATATTCTTTACTCAGCCCTTGGTTTACGATATCGTTCAACGCCGAAGCCTTTTCAAAATCGATATAATCTTTGCCTTTTAACAAATTCAGTTTATTGTAATCCGGTTTGGGTTTTAGCGTCAGTGCAGTTGTAAAATGAAGAACAGGTTTGCCAGCAGTACCTTTTTTAGTATTGATGACCACCACACCATTAGAAGCCCGTACCCCATAAATGGCTGCCGAAGCCGCGTCCTTCAAAATTGTAATGCTTTCTATGTCGTATGGATTGATCGATTCGATATCAATTTCAGTAGGATATCCGTTCAGCACAATCAAGGGTTTTTTAATCGCCTGAAAAGTAGAAACTCCTCTGATGGTAAAAGGACTAGTATTGTTAGGATCGGCCCAGCTGTTCCTGGACTGATTCAGGTTTAAGATAAGCCCTGGCAACCGCCCTTCCATATTAGCTACTATATTTCCATTTACCGGCACGGTTTGCAGATAGGTATCCCGGTTAATGGTAGAATAGGCACCAGTGAGCTGCGATTTCTTTAAAGTCTGGTAACCGGTAGAAACAACAGCAATCTCATTTAAACTGGTTTGATTTTCCTGAAGGATCACTACTGGTAGCACAGACAAAGCAGAGGCTTTAAACTCCCGGCTCTGAAAACCAATATAAGAGATGGATACAAGCTCATCCGCATCTACATTTATCAGTGTAAAATTACCCTGAAGATCTGCAGTGACTACTTTTTCACCATGTTTAACCGATATCGTTGCCCCACTAAGCGGTCTTCCATCTTTATCTGTTACCTTAGCTCTTACATCAATCCTTTTGAAATAGCTTGTAATTTTATCCAGTAGTTTAGCGTTATTTCTGGAAACAATGGCAATGGTTTGGTCCCGGATCACAAAATCAAACTCCCTTGCTGGAAGGCACTGCCGCATGACCTGCTCTAATGAAGCTCCATTAAAATTCACATTGATATAGGCGGCCGGATTGAACTGCCCCGTTTGCCATAAGATATTATAACCTGTTTGCTTTTCAATTTCTCTGAAGACTTCCTTTATTGGAATATGATTTCGTTTTAACGTAACCTTTTGCGCTAAAGAAGCTGCACTTACATGGAGTATTGCCGCAAAAAGCACCAGTGTGGTTAATTTCATGATCATCAATATTTTCTTTATGCAGGACATATTCCTGCATCTAAAATTTGTAGAAATTTTATACATTTGAGTTGTTTGGGTGGAATCAATAATTAATTGTTTGCGCAGTTAAAATGTACCTGGACAATCAGCCGGGATTGTTTCGAGCTTTCCCGGTTCCTTTTCCAGATCCATATTGTCTATTATTCCGGTGCCGATTTTTTTCTTGGTTTCATGTTTGTTTGGTTTAGTTTATCTGTTGTTATTTTTCACAATAATGGTACTCTTACTGACATCAAATTTTACCCCTCCAACAATTTCCAGTTTTTCCAGGACCTTAGACAGGTTTAAAGAACGTGAAACACGACCACTAAACTTTTTCGACTTCAGAGCGGTATCTTCAAAGACCGTCTCTACATTGTACCATCTGGAGATTTTTTTCATTACCTCCTCAAGTGTATCTCCGTCAAAAACGAAAAGCCCTTGTTTCCAGGCAATCGCCTCCATCGCATCTACGCTGATTAAACTGATCTGACCGTTTAAAAGTGTAGTCTGCTCATTCGGCTTAAGGATGACGTGCTGATTCAATTCAATACTGCCCTCCAGCAACGTTGTTATCGTTTTTCCTTCCTCTGCGTAGCTGCTGATGTTAAAGTGCGTACCCAATACCTCTACCAACTGCCCTGTACTTTTCACCTTAAAGGGGTGAGTTGCGTCTTTTGCAACTTCGAAATATGCCTCTCCTTCCAGTTCTACACTACGGTCTCCCTTCAAAGCAAAACGAACAGGGTATTGTAAAACCGATGCCGCATTGAGCCAAACCTTGGTGCCATCAGGTAATTCTACCTGGTACTGGCCACCGCGGGGAGTTTCAATCCGGTTAAGTAAATTGCTGTTAACGGCGTTCTCAGCATGAATTTTATAAACAATTTGTCCATCTGCTGTTTTAGAGATCTCAACTCCGGCTTCTGTTGCTATAGATCCATTGGAAACATCGTTCAAAGAAATTCTCTTGCCATTTCCCATAATAAGATAGGCTTTGTTTATACCCGGCACAATATCTTGTTGATTAGATTTTCCATCGCGTCCCATGTAATATAAACTGCCCGCTACAATAAATAAAACAGCCGCCGCTGCAGTAAACCATTTTTTATAATTTGATTTTTTTACGGAGTAACCCATACTTTGTTTTAACCGGCTCCATACCCTTTCACCTGTCTGCTGTTCGTCTCCCGGAAATTCCGCATCTCTATAAGCAATCTCCTGGTACCAGCCCATTAGCTCTTCCCTTTCCGAATGGCTTGCAACCCCTTCTTTATACTTTTGGATCAATACGTTTATTCTGGATGGTTCCATTGCTTAACTGATTATCAATATGGGGAGTACCATGAAAGGATCAGAACCCTACATGCAAGATTAAAAAAATCAGAAAAAATCCCGATATATATGCTGAGCCATAAGAATCAGCACCCCAGAATCCTTTAAATTGCTGCGAATAATTTTTAAAGCCCGGGTCAGGTTAGCCTCAACGCCTTTTTCACTGATCTGCAATTCTTCCGCGATCTGCGCATTCTTCATACCTTTTTCCCTGCTGTATATAAAGACCAATCTGCATTTCTCTGGCATGGTCTCTACAATACCATCAATATATTCCTTAAGGAACAAGGCATCCAACAGCTCCTCGTCATTTGTACATTCAGGAGTATAATAATTTTGTTTAGCGAGTAAAACTCTTCTGTTCTGGCGCTGATAATATTTAAAAATGCTGAATTTAACAGAAGTAGCCAGAAATGCAGACAAGTTGTGAATATCCAATTCTTCCCCTCTCCGCTCCCATAAATTTAAAAACACCTCATGAAGAAGGTCTTCTGTTACGGCTTTATCCTTACAATGATTCCAGGAAACGAGCAATAACTTTTTCCAATACCGCTGGTAGATCTCTGAAAACGCAACATGATCATTCAGCTTTAAAAAAGCAGTCAATTCAGCATCAGAAAGGGCACTATATTCTATCGCCATGAAATTTTCAGCCCAATATTAATAAATATTTACATAAACCAACAATTGGTTTATGTAAATATTTATTAATCATTGTCCTTTAAACCTTTTGATATTTTACTGAGACCGAGAGCATATTCTAAGATAGCAAAAATACTTTGTTAGGCGATCACCCTGGTTATGGAATTAAAGATCAAATCGGTAAGTTTTAACAAAAATGCTCTATCACCGAATACCAAATAGAAGCGTACAATAAACTAGTCTCCAAGTGATTTCAAAATAAAAGAATAGATAATATACTGAATTTGCATCTAATTGGCTAGACTTTAATCATTGCCTACGTTATGTATAATCGAATCAATATTACCGTCATATTTTGAAGATGAATTATTAAGAACTTCCTTTCACCACCCCCTCCGGTCTGCAACCAGGAAAAATATGTTTTCATGAGCAAGCCTCAGAGCCTGTAAGGCTCAGCTCGATCAGAAAACATATTTCTCCCCCAACCTTCCTCGCCTAGACTAAGCCCACACTAATAATTCTCCTTAATAAATATATTTTCGAAATGTTTTGTGATTATTTAGAAGTATCACGTCTACATTAGCATAAATGAGAGCAGCAGAAAAACGGACCAATAGACCAGCGCAGAAAAAAGATAAAAAACCAATCCAGAAAAAGAACGACATCTTTTTCAAAAGTGCATTTGAAGATTATTTCTGCGACATGCTGCGCTTTCTTTACAAAGACGCAGATCAAATCTTTGATCTCGAAAAACCCATTAGCTTCATGATAAAGAACTGCTAGAGATCTCCCCAGACCGGAATAAAAAAGGCGGAACCAGAAACGCAGACATGCTCGCCAAAATATACCTTCGCACCGGAAAACAGGAACTCTTTATGCTACATTTAGAAATCCAGACCGTAACCAGCCCTAAATTCCCATCCCGGGTATTCAAATACTGGTACAGATTAACCGACCGCTACGACCACCCCATTGTTTCCCACACCATATTTACAGGCGTACCCGGCCAGAAACGTCTGTCCAACTCCAGGATAAAGTCAATTTATATAACTCATATTTCGCATTTGCAATCCACTTTTAAGAACTGCTTAAAACATCTTAGGAATGGTTTTTACATTGAACGAATTATAAAATTCACGGCTAACTTTTGATGCTAGCCATTCATTGAATGGAATCTCTATTGATAAGTGCATCGTAATCAAAGGTTGTAAATAGAAGAATAGTATCATTTGTACCATCAAAACTAGGTGTAAGTCCAATTTCATACGTTTTATTTCTTAGCCAAAACAAGGAGTCAAAATCTAATTCACTTACATGCTGAATTGTTGCATTATCTGGTATACCGAACAATGAAATAAGGGTATTAAACAAATTCTTACTGAAAGGAACCTTTAAATACAGGCAATATTCAGATCCACTTCTAAGAGCATTTAAATTTCTTATGGGTGCATCAAACAAAGTATAAACCTTATTAGCTTTTAAGCCCATGTTATAGTTTAAAATTACTAAATAATGGTTATTAACAATTAATCTAAGGTTGTCTGGGCGTTGCATGTAAGTAAAATCGCTCTCAATAAAAGCACAGATTTTTTCAGAGTTTGTTATGATATCTTTTAGTTCCATTGATTAACTAGTTGTCTGTCCAGAAATGCGTACTGAAATTAAAGATTTTAAAACAATAAAAACAGACAGGTACTTTAACACAAAAGATAATAAAAAAATCAAGATAACATTAAACAAATCCAACACTAAGAATCTTACACTTAAGTTTCTAAAGAATACCATCGCAATGATTCCAGGGGTAACTATAAACGGGCTTGGGTAATGCAACCTTTTGTTTAATGGGTCTTTTATACACAAATATGCATTTACAAACCCTAAAGCAACACCAATAACCAGTGTTAGAACCAATTATATCTTTTTCCTATCCATTTAACCTTTTAAATAATTGAAATCCTTGTACATAATCTTTAGCTGCTCATAAAAAAAGAAGCTACTTCGCTTTATTTGGAGGACAGCTTCTTTTCTTTCAACTAAATTGACTGTTAATAAACTATTGTAGTAAAGCCTGCAGATACTCCGGCGTTATTTGTGGTAATTCCATATTTGGATCTTTGGCTTTCATCTTTTTGATTTCCTCATTTCCTTTTTTCTGGCCATCCATTAAATACTTGAAGAATTTATCGGAGATATTTATTTCATCAGCTGATTTCAGCGAACATACGTATTGATCGCCTTCAAGCCGAACGTGATTATAAAAACGATACAAAACTGCCCTTGCTTTAGCCAATTCGGGCTTCTGATATTTGGTCTTGCTGTGGTCGTTTATCTCTTTGTTTAGTTTTTCGAGATCAACGTCGATGTATTCGTTTTTCATCATCAGACGTTTAGTTTCACCACCCGTTTTGGTGGCCCGGATGGCTTCAAGTTTTTCTTGGCTCATACCGTCCTCTGATTTTACACATGCAAAGGCCAGTGTACATACCAGCCAAAGGTAAATTGTTCTTTTCATAAGATAAGAGTTGTTTTTAATTGGTTGCATATTAAGAGCCACGCGTGAATAACATTATATTTGCTTCTATTTATAAGACCCCTAACTATCGGGCAAGTGGTATCGTTAGGATTAAAAACACATCATTTATACCTGAATATGCTGGTAAGCTTAATTTTTATCCGTCGGCAGTAGATAGTCTGTAAAACATGATGATGATAACCCAACGATTGGTATTTGTTGTGCCGGGATAAGAATAGTATTGAAGCTGAATTTTCCTTAAGAGTAAAGCAGCACCTCATTAGGATTTGCTGTAGACACGCTTTTTTTCCGACATTTGACCATGGCTCTATTTATAACCTTGGATAACGTCTATAAATTGTACAATCTTGATCCTTCAAAAAAGACGGAAGGGATAGTGATTCTCAGTCAACAAAATGACCAAAAGAAGAAATATACAAGTCATAGTCGCCTATTTGATGGTTTATTATTAGGATTCATGGTACAAGGATCTATGAAATCGCAAATCCACTTTTTAGAGTATGAAATAAACTCGGGTGATATTGCTGTTTTACAACCGCAATTGATGATCGACACAAAGTCATTGAGTGAAGATGCAGAAATATTGACAATTGGTCTTTCATTAGATTTTATTACAGAATTTCCGATTCTACGTGAGTTTGTAATGAATAATCAAATTAGATGGCAACCAATTATCAGACTTCAACCCGAAGACATAAAGCTCCAAAATGAATTATTGACACTTATACAAAAATTCTATCATAAAAACCCGAGTTCCAATAAGACGCAAATGCTCCGCCATCTCGTTATGGTTCTGATTAGTATGATTTCTGAAATATATTCTAATTTACCGAAAAACAAAAGCTTAGTAAAGAACCGTACACATGAGATTATTGACGATTTTTATCAACTAATTTCAAAGCATTCTAATCAACAAAGAAACGTTTCGTTTTATGCTAAAAAATTACATTTGACACCGCAATATCTTTCTACTTTCCTAAAACAGAAAACTGGAAAATCTGTATTACAGTGGATTGATCATATCACAACTCTGCATGCCAAAACATTATTAAAATCTTCTGCCTTATCAATTAAAGAAATTAGCAATGAGCTTCATTTTGAAGAAACAAGTGTCTTTTGCAGATACTTTAAAAGAATTGTAGGTGTGTCGCCAAAAACCTACAGAAACGAATATTAAATTATATTCAGTTAGGTATCTACACTATTTACAGGTCGCTGAACACATTAGCTTTCAGATTGTATGTAAACACCATTAAATTGTCAATACCCCTCTATTTATCTCTGTATAATTTTACAGCATGAAAAAAACAGGGAAAAAAGCAGCCATTGGATTTATATTTATCACATTGGTGATTGATATTACAGGTTGGGGAATTATACTTCCCGTGGTTCCGAAACTTATTGGAGAACTTATCCATAGTGATCTTAGCGAAGCTGCAAAATATGGAGGTTGGCTCGGCTTCGCTTATGCTATTACACAATTTATATTTGCACCTATAGTGGGTAATCTCAGTGATAAATATGGAAGACGCCCAATTATTTTAATGTCTCTTTTTGGATTTGCCATTGACTATATACTATTAGCAATTGCGCCCTCCATTGGTTGGTTATTTTTTGGAAGAATCATTGCTGGACTTACTGGGGCTAGCATTTCAACAGCTAGTGCATATATTGCTGACATATCCACCGATGAAGATAGAACCAAAAATTTCGGCTTAATAGGTGCAGCTTTTGGATTAGGATTTATCATAGGCCCGGTAATCGGTGGTTTGCTTGGACATTATGGAGCAAGAGTTCCCTTTTATGCTGCTGCTATGCTATGCATGGCGAATTTTCTTTATGGGCTGCTTATACTGCCAGAAAGTTTAGAAAAAGATAAACGTAGGTCATTTAACTGGAAACGGGCAAATCCCATCGGAACATTTAATTTTTTGAGAAAACAATCAAAAATATCAAGCCTTGTCGTTGCTTTAATTTTGGTCTATGTCGCTCTTCATGCTGTACAGAGCAACTGGCATTTCTTTACCATGTATAAATTCAATTGGACAGAGCGAACTGTAGGCTTGTCGCTTGGTTTACTTGGCTTATTGATTGGATTAGTTCAAGGAGTTCTGATAAGATGGACAACCCCAAAATTAGGAGAACACAAGAGTGTATATTTTGGGTTATTATTCTATGCTCTGGGTTTAATGTTATTTGCATTTACTCATAAAGGGTGGATGATGTTTCTTTTTCTCATCCCATATTCTTTAGGAGGAATCTGTGGACCTGCACTACAATCAATAATCAGTAAAAATGTGCCTTCAAATGAACAGGGTGAACTACAAGGAGCATTAGCAAGTTTAGTGAGTACTACTTCTATTATAGGCCCTCCGATTATGACGAATTTATTCTATTATTTTACACATGATAATGCGCCATTTGAATTTTCAGGAGCACCATTTTTTCTAGGGTCCATTTTAATGTCTATTATTGCGATTATTATATATTTTGCTTTTCAACGAAAAAGCAAATCGTAAATAAACCCTATTCAGAATTAAAATTACAAATTATATGTAATAGGAATCAATGTGTTAACTATGCAACGATACATTTGTAATACCTGGCACCCAATGAACCAAATCGTAAGGATAATAAGCATTATCTTCAAAACTGCTGTCATCAAGTCCCATTACCTTTACTAAAGCCGCTAATTCCCAAGCCCAATAGCCGGCATAGAATTTTGTTTTATGACTTTCATAGGAACCTTGAAGGGTTTCTCTTGTATAGAAATGGTTTTCTAAAGTATTTTTTACAATCGCTTCTGCTTCCTGCTTCGAGGTTGATTTTAATATTGCCGATAATTTCTGAATATAGGTTTCATCCGGAAACTGCAGCGTATTTGATATGGGGTGTGGGTCATATTTTAAATGCACCAAACCGTCTAAAACAAAATCTTCATAACCTTCTTCAACATAGCGTTCTGATATTTTTTTAAACTCTTCCCGATCAATATTTAATAAAATCCCTATGGCTAATATCTTTGAACTGTGCATATATAAACCATTTAAGAGAGCCTGTTTATTAATAGCAAGGAGATAAAACTTTAAATTTGTTAAATAAAATTTTTGCCAATTTTCATTTATTGCCTGCCCCATCGAATACCAGTAGGATATATAGGTGTATATATCTGACGAAATATTATTGCCGAAATTTTTCAATGCTACCAAATTGTTTTCCTGAATATATTGGTC